>NZ_JBQCGZ010000076.1:0-34405 GCF_051955155.1 Leifsonia sp. | reverse complement strand
GGCGACCGACTCCGGCAGCAGCGACTCGAACGTCGCGACCGTCACGCCCGCGGCCACGCTCACCACGATCGCGCCCGGCGTCAGCGACGGCGCGATCTCGTGCAGTAGGTCGGGGACCATCGCCGGCTTGACCGCGACGATCACCAGCTTCGCGCCGTCCACGGCCAGCCGGTTGGCGTCCGGAGCGCTCTCGGTCGCGTACGCGGTGACGCCGTCGACGTCCGCGAGCTCCGCGGCGCGCGCCTCCGACCGGTTCGTCACCCGGATGCCGCCCTCGACGGCGACCCCCGGCGCGGTGAGCCCGGAGAGGATCGCCCGGCCCATCGATCCCGCCCCCAGCATCGCGACGGTCGGCAGCGTGACATTCTGGGTCTCGGTCATGCGCCCATCCTAGGATGAGGTCCATGAGCGCATCAGGTGGAACCAGGGCGATCGTCGCGGCCTTCGCCGCCAACCTCGGAATCGCGCTGACCAAGTTCATCGCCTGGTTCTTCTCCGGCTCCTCCTCGATGCTCGCGGAGGGCGTCCACTCGCTCGCCGACTCCGGCAACCAGCTGCTGCTGATGCTCGGCGGCCGGCGCGCGAAGCGGGCGGCGGACAAGGAGCACCCCTTCGGCTACGGGCGCGAGCGCTACGTCTACGCGTTCGTCGTCTCGATCATCCTGTTCTCCGTCGGCGGCGTCTTCTCCGTCTACGAGGGCTTCGAGAAGCTCACCCACCCGCACCCGCTCGAGAACGCGTGGCTGCCGCTACTCGTGCTGGCGATCGCGATCGGCCTGGAGTCGTTCTCGCTGCGCACCGCCGTGCACGAGTCCCGGCCGCACAAGGTGGGGATGTCCTGGCCGCAGTTCGTGCGGCGGGCGAAGGCGCCGGAGCTGCCGGTCGTGCTGCTCGAGGACGTCGCCGCCCTCACCGGCCTCGTCTTCGCACTGCTCGGGGTCGGCCTCACGATCATCACCGGCAACGGCGTCTTCGACGCGATCGGCACGCTCCTCATCGGTGCCCTCCTCATCCTGGTCGCGATCATCCTCGGCATCGAGACCAAGAGCCTCCTGGTCGGCGAGGGGGCGTCCGACGCCGACGTCGCGGCGATCGAGGCGGCCATCCTCGACGGGGACGACGTGGAGCGCATCATCCACATGAAGACGCTGTACCTCGGACCGGACGAGCTGCTCGTCGGTGCGAAGCTGGCGGTCGCCGGCGAGCACCGCCTCGCCGACGTCGCCGTGGCGATCGACAACGTCGAGCGCCGCATCCGGGCGGCCGTCCCCGCTGCGCGCGTCATCTACATCGAGCCGGACGTCTGGATCGACCCGAACGAGCGGCACCCCGCCACCGACACCATCATCCTGAAGGGCATCGATTGAGCCGCACCGCGCTGATCCTGCAGCACGACCCGAGCATCCACCTGGGCAACATCGGCCCCGTCCTCACCGAGCACGGCTACGACCTGCGCGTCGTGGACGTCACCCGCGAGGACGTCGCGGCGATCGACCCGCGCGAGGCGGACCTGGTCGTCGTGCTCGGCGGCGAGATGGGCGCCTACCAGACCGACGAGTTCCCGTTCCTCGCCGCCGAGCAGGAGCTGCTCCGCGACCGGCTGGACGCCGAGCTCCCGACGCTCGGCGTCTGCCTCGGCGCCCAGCTGATGGCGGGCGCCCTCGGCGAGCGCGTCTACCAGGGCGACACCACGCAGATCGGCTTCCGGAGGGTGGAGCCGACCGAGGCGGGCGCGGACTCCCCCGTCCGGCACTTCGCGGGCGTCCCGGTGGTGGAGTGGCACGGCGACACCTTCGAGCTGCCGGAGCGGGCAACGCTGCTCGCGTCGTCGTCCGACTACTCGAACGAGGCGTTCGCGATCGGCGACTTCGCGCTGGCCGTGCAGTTCCATCCCGAGGTGACGGACGAGATGCACGAGAGCTGGGTCAGCGACGGATACAACGAGCTGGACGAGCACGCCATCGATCCCGACGCGCTGCGCCGAGACCGCGAGGCGTACTCCGCGGGGATGCAGCAGGCCTCCCGCGCGGCGTTCTCGGAGTGGCTGGAGGCGCTGCCGCGCTAGCGCTTGGCCCGGAAGAAGTCGAGCAGCAGCTCGGCGCACTCCTCGGCCAGCACCCCCGGGTACACCGCGACCTGGTGGTTGAGCCTGCGGTCGCGGAGCACGTCGTAGACGGACCCGGCCGCTCCCGCCTTCTCGTCCCAGGCCCCGAACACCACCGTCGGGACGCGCGCGGCGAGCACCGCGCCCGCGCACATGACGCACGGCTCCAGCGTGACCACGAGTGTGCAGCCCTCCAGGTGCCAGTCGTCCCGCGTGGCCGCGGCGGCGCGCAGCGCGAGCACCTCGGCGTGCGCGGTCGGGTCGTTGTGCAGCTCGCGCTCGTTCCTGCCGGTCCCGATCACCTGGCCGGCCTCGTCCAGCACCAGCGCCGCGACCGGGACGTCGCCCGTGCCGAACGCGAGCCTGGCGTCGGCGACGGCGCGGCGCATCCACTGCTCGTATGCGTCGGGGACGGGCAGGGTCACGCGGGGCTCCTCACGGGATGTTCGGCTAGCCTTGAGCCTATGCGAGTGCACGTAGCAGACCACCCCCTCATCACCCACAAGCTCTCCGTGCTCCGCAACAAGGAGACGCCCTCTCCGACCTTCCGCGCCCTCACCGAGGAGCTGGTGACCCTGCTCGCCTACGAGGCGACCCGCGCGGTCCGCGTCGAGCCGGTGGAGATCGAGACGCCGGTGACGACCACGATGGGCGTGACACTCAGCGAGCCGCGCCCGCTGGTGGTGCCGATCCTGCGCGCCGGCCTCGGGATGCTCGAGGGGATGGTGCGCCTGATGCCGACCGCGGAGGTCGGCTTCCTGGGCATGGCCCGCAATGAGGAGACCCTCGAGCCGACCACGTACGCCGAGCGCCTGCCGATGGACCTCTCCGACCGCCAGTGCTTCGTTCTGGACCCGATGCTCGCCACCGGAGGCTCGCTCGGCGCCGCCATCGACTTCCTCTTCAAGCGCAACGCCGTCGATGTCACGGCCATCTGCATCCTGGCCGCTCCGGAGGGCCTGGAGGCGCTGGAGAAGGCGACCGAGGGTCGGGACGTGACCATCGTCCTCGGCGCACTCGACGAGCGCCTCAACGAGAACGGCTACATCGTCCCCGGCCTCGGTGACGCCGGCGACCGCCTGTACGGCCTCGTCTAGCAGCGTCGTAACACGACGTAACGATTTGACACGGCGAGTCATGGGACGTTTTACTACTGTGCATGACTGACAACTCGCGTCCCCTGACCTCCTTCGAGGCCCTTGGGAATGCCGGCATGATGATGGCCGGCCGCGACTCGGTCATGTGTTGCCGAATGTGTCGCTGATCTGACGACCCTTCGCCGAGCGACCGCCCTCCGACGCCATCTGCGTCGACGCCGGGCGTAGCTCCCCGGGAGCGCCACACGAACGCACCCGCGCACAGGTACCCGTTTCCTTTTCGGGACCGACCAACGCACCGCGAATCCCCGCACCTCCGCTCCACCCGCGGATCGTCGCCGTACCGGGATCGCGCACATCATCATCACGAAGGACTTCCCTCCCATGTCTCTCGCCACCGTCGACTCGACTTTCGCTCCCGCCATCGCCGTCCGCCCCGCTCCCGCTCCGGCCGCAGCGCAGGCCCCGGCCGCTCCCGCTCCCCGCATCCGCGCCGTCCCCGAGGGGACGGAGGCCCGCGGCTTCGTGCTCTACGTCGGCATCGACGAGGCGAAGGCCGCCGCGGCCGGCACCGACCTCGGCCGCATCGTGGAGGCGCTCAAGCAGCTGACCGCGGAGCTCGCGCCCGCCGCGGAGACCTACGCCGCCGTCGCCCTGGCTCCGGCCGGTGCGGGTGGCCGCGATGTCGACGTCGTGCGCCTGGCGCTCCAGGACCCGGCCGCGATCGCCAAGCACCGCCACGTCGCCGCCGTCGATGAGGACGAGGACCGCGCCGCGTCCGGCGTCGTCGTCGACATCTCGCGCAAGCGTCTCGTGCTGGACAACCAGACCGTCGCCCTCACCTACAAGGAGTTCGAGCTGCTGCAGTACCTCGTCCTGCGCGAGGGCCGCACCATCGAGCGCGCCGAGCTGATCACCTCGCTGTGGGCGGGCGCCGACGAGGACGAGGTCCCGAACGAGCGCACCATCGACGTGCACGTCCGCCGGCTGCGCGCCAAGCTCGGCCGCTACGAGGACATCGTCCGCACCGTCCGGGGCGTCGGCTACCGTTTCGACCGCCACGCCGACGTCTCCATCCGGCACGCCAGCGCCCCCTCGCCCGACCTGTTCTGAGGCCGGTCCGTCAGCCGGATCCGGGTGGGCAGCCGCGCCGCGGAGCGCCCACTGGTCGCCTGTCGGCTGCACCCGGTGATCGGCGCGCCGCGCCACTGGTCGTCTGCCGCCTCCACACGTAATCGGCGCACTCGACCACTGGTCGTCTCCCGCTTCGCCCTTCTGGGCGGCCGGGTCCCGTCAGCATGACAGGACCCCCGCCGAGCAGAGGAAGCACCCCGGTTGACCGCGCACACGAGTATTCGCACCGTCGTGCGCCGGCGCATCCTCGCGCTGACCGGAGTGCTGATCGTGGCGGCGCTGACAGTATCCTGCTCCGCGGGCGCGGCGCGCACGCTGCCGACGCCGGCCGCGCCGACACCGCGGCCGTCGGTCGCAGCGGACGGGTTCGCGACCTCCGGCTATCGCGTGCACACGGACGCCCGCGACCACTACGGCCGCTGGGAGCTGAAGGACATCGACGCCGTCATCCCGCTCGACGACTCCAACCCGAACACGCTCGTGGACGACGACGGCGCCCTCATCGTCCACTGGCCCGGCTACGACGACCCGGTGTACCACCCGGTCAGCTTCCTCAACTACACGATGAACGCCATCCACGCCCACGACCTGACCGGCGACGCCGAGTACCTGCGGCGCGCGATCGCAACGGCCACCGCGCTGCGCGACGGCGGGACGACGGTCGACGGCGCGCTCTGGTTCGCGTACCCGTTCGAGTTCGCACCGCACGGCGAGCCGGCGCTGACCATGAAGGCGCCGTGGTGGTCGGGGATGGCGCAGGGCCAGGCGCTCTCGGCGTTCTCGCGACTGTACGCGCGCACGGGCGACGCCACGTGGCGGACGGCGGCGGAGGCCGTGTTCGCGACGTTCACCGCCGTGCCGGCCAGCGGCGGCCCGTGGTTCGTCGACACCTCGGACGGGGATCTCTGGTTCGAGGAGTACGCGGGCGAGGTCGCGCCCCTCCACGTGGTCAACGGGCACATCAACGCGCTGCTCGGCCTCGCCGACTACGACGGGATGACCGCCGACCCGGTCGCGCAGACGCTGTTCGACGGCGGCGCCACGACGATCCTCGAGACCTTCGGCACCTGGCGGGTGCCGGACGGCATCTCCTACTACTGCGCGTCGCAGTACTGCGCGGACTCGGCGTGGCAGCCGCCTTCGTATCACCGCGGTGTCTCCGCGCAGCTCGTGACCCTGGCCGAGCTGACCGGGGACGATCGGTTCCGCTCCGACGCCGAGCTGCTGGACCAGGACTACGCGCGCTCGGGGGCCACCGGATGACCCCTCGGCGTCCCGCTACCGGACCCATAGCCATTTCGCAGAAAAATAACGACTTGGTAACTAGTCACCGTTACCTCTTCGTTATATAGTTCAAGGGCAGTGGTTGTTTGCTGTGGCAGCCACCGCGGAATGTGATTGCAGGACACTCTTGGTGCAAGGGAGAGGGCCGGCCGCTAGCCTCTGCGGCCGGCCCTCAATCTGTTAACAGCGAAGGGCCCGTGCTGGCACGGATGGCGTTGTCGCCGGATGGTGAGAGGATGCGAATGCATTCATTCGCATCCTGCGTCGGAAGGGGAGACGTCATGAGCACGACCGCGGCACCGACCGGGCCGACCAGACGCGCCAGGACGACCGCCGTCTCCGCCTGGGAGTCGCTGTTCCGCGCCCAGGTCGCGGTTATGCGCACCCTCGCGGCCGAGTTCCCCACGCGCGACATCTCGTTCAACGAGTACGACGTGCTCTTCAACCTCTCCCGCCAGCCCGACCGCTCGCTGCGGCTGCGCGACCTCAACAAGCACGTGCTGCTCACCCAGCCGAGCGTGAGCAGGCTCGTCGATCGTCTGGTGGCGCGCGGGCTCGTGGCCAAGTGCCCGGAGCCGTCCGACGCCCGCGGCACCGTGATCCGGCTCACCGACACCGGCTTCGACATGTTCCGTCGCGTCGCGGTCGAGCACATGAGGACGATCACCGAGCGGGTCGGAACCCGGCTCGACCAGGACGAGCTGGAGACGCTCGCCGCCCTCTGCGACAAGCTGCGCGACGCTTCCTGAACGAGTTCTCCAGCTCGCCGCCCTGTCCCAGGGAGGCCGACATGCTCGCCGCGTATCATGGCGCGCATGACACCGGAGCGACGCAGGAGATGGAAGTGGGCCCCCGCGCTCTTGGGGTTCGTGGCGCTCAGCGGTCTGGCCGGCGTCCTCGCGGCCGCCGCCGTGACGCCGGCAGTCGCCCTCACCGGGTCGGCAGCCGACTCCACCATCAACGTCTTCGACGGGCTGCCGGAGTACATCAAGGTCGAGCCGCTCGCGCAGGCGTCGACGATGTACGCGACCTCCAACGGCAAGCCGGTCGCGATCGCGTCCTTCTACTCCCAGAACCGCGTCGAGGTGGGCTGGGACGCCATCTCGCAGAACCTCAAGGACGCCGCCGTCGCCACTGAGGACCCGCGCTTCTACGAGCACGGCGGGGTGGATGTCACCGGCACCATCCGCGGCGCCGTGCTCACCGCGCTGCACAAGTCGGTCCAGGGCGGCTCCTCGATCACCCAGCAGTACGTCAAGAACATCCTGGTGCAGCGCTGCGAGAGCAAGCAGCCGGACCCGACGGCCACCGCAGCCGTGCAGAAGAAGCAGTACACCGCCTATCAGGCCTGCTACAACGACGCCACCGAGGTCGACCCGTCCCGCAAGCTCAAGGAGATGCGCTACGCCATCGGGCTCGAGAAGGAGTACTCGAAGAACGACATCCTGCAGAGCTACCTGAACATCGCGCTCTTCGGCGGCCGCACCTACGGCGTCCAGTCCGCCGCCGAGTACTACTTCGGGGTCTCCGCCAAGGACGTGAATCTGCAGCAGGCGGCGACCCTCATCGCCATCCTGAACAACCCGGACAACCTGCGCATCGACCGGCCGGCGGACAAGACCAACGGCGCGGCGAACGGCTACAAGGAGACGCTCGACCGGCGCAACTACGTGCTCAACCGAATGCTCGCGAACGGCAAGATCACCCAGGAGCAGCACGACGCGGCGATCAAGACCAAGGTCGAGCCGAAGATCAGCCCGGTGCAGAACGGCTGCATGACGGCGCAGAAGTACAACGCCGCGTTCTTCTGCGACTACGTCGAGCGCGTGATCGAGCAGGATCCGATCTTCGGCAAGACCAGCGACGACCGCTCGAGCTTCCTCACCCGCGGCGGCCTCAAGATCTACACGACGCTGAACCTCGACCTGCAGCAGTCGGCCCAGCAGGCGGTCTCCGCGTACATCCCGCCGACCAGCCCGAACCTGGACCTCGGCTCGTCGAACACCTCGGTGGAGGTCGGGACCGGCCGGGTGGTCACGATGGTGCAGAACCGGCCGTACGACAACACGGCGGCCCCGGCGGCGGGGACGACGGCAGTCAACTACAACACCGACTACAACTACGGCGGCTCCGAGGGCTTCCAGACCGGTTCGTCGTACAAGGCGTTCGACCTGCTCGAGTGGCTGAACGAGGGCCACTCGCTCTACACGACGGTCAGCGGAAGCCAGCACTTGTTCCCGCAGAGCTCGTTCCATGAGAGCGACCCGTGCAACGACATCGGCGGAGCACCGTGGCCTGTCTCCAACGATGAGGGCGAGTCCGTCTCGGCGACGACGGTGATGAACGCGACCGCCGCATCCATCAACACGATCTTCGCGAAGATGGCGACGCAGCTGGACCTGTGCGGCATCAAGCAGCGCGCGCAGGACCTGCTGGTGCACGGAGCGGACGAGGCGGCGAACCCGCTGCGGGCGAACCCGTCGTCCGTGCTCGGCACGAACTACATCGCGCCGCTGACCATGGCGACCGCCTACGCGGGCATCGCCAACAACGGCGTCGCCTGCAGCCCCGTCGCGATCGACAAGATCGTCACCGGAGACGGCACGCAGCACGCGGTGCCGAAGTCCACGTGCTCCAAGACGCCGATCGACCCTGGCGTCGCCGCGGCGGCGATCTACGCGCTGCAGGGCGTGCTCCGCGGCGGCGGGACGGCGGCCTCGGCGAACCCGGACGACGGCGTGCCGATCTTCGGCAAGACCGGCACCACGGACGACTCCCTGCAGAACTGGCTGGTCACCTCGACGACGAAGGTCGCGCAGGCCACCTGGGTCGGCAATGTGGAGGGCGCGGTCGCGCTGCGCAGCCAGAGCTTCCAGGGCATCGGCGGCGGCAACGTCAAGTTCTCGATCGTGCGCCAGATCCAGACGGCGCTCAACAAGCTCTACGGCGGGGGCGACTTCCCCGCGCCGCCGTCGAAGTACGTGTACGCGCCACCGCCGCCCAAGCAGCCGACCCCGAAGGCGCCGACTCCGACGCAGCCGGGCACCGGTGGCAACCAGGGCGGGAACCAGGGTGGCGGCGGCAACCAGGGGCCGAACCCGCCGAAGAAGCCCTGACCGGCCGGCGGCGCCATCCTGCCGATTTCCGCAGGTATGGCGAGTGATATCTCGTCTATCGTTATGCCATGGGACGCACACCTGACCCCAACCGCAAGCCGGAGCTGCTGGCACGGATCATGGATCACGTCGCCACCGAGCCGCTCTCCCGGATGACGTTCCGCAGCCTCGCCAACGCCCTCGGCGTCAGCACCTACTCGTTCGTCTACCACTTCGGATCACGGCAGGAGATGATCGACGCGATTCTGGCGGAGGGGGTCCGCCAGCAGACCGCCGCCCAGGAGGGCGTCGACATCCCCGCGTTCGGCCGCGAGCAGTTCGCCGACTGGTACAAGGCCGCGTTCCGCGCGTCGCTCAAGGACGCGAATCGCACCGGCCTCCGCCTCCAGTTCGAGGCGGGCGCGCTGGAACCGGTCGACCCGGACATCGGCAAGCGCATCACGACCTCGTTCACCGAGTGGCGCGGGACCGTGAAGTCCTGGGTCAAGAACCAGGGCGTCGAGACCCGCCGGGCCGGTGTACTCGCGCACTGGCTGGTGGACACGGCGGCCGGGCTGCACTTCGGCTTCCTGCTCTCCGGCGACCGGACGGCGACCGTCCAGGCGTTCGACGTGTTCCTCGACGCGTTCCTGCGCGAGGTCTATGGGGCGTAGCCGGCCTCGCGCTCCGCGATCGTCCGCACGCCGCGCAGCATCGCGTCCCAGTTGTCGCTGGAGTGGCGGGCGGCCTCGGCCGTCGGGTTGTTGTCCTGGTCGAGCGTGACCAGCGTGCCCTCCGGCGTCTCGTCCAGCTCGAAGCGGAGCGTGTGGTAGTTCTCCGGCTCGTCGGGCTGGCCCGACATCGGGCTGTAGTGGGTGAGCACGATCCGCCACGGCTCGGCGCGGTCGTCCAGCTCGACGACGCGGCCGTGGTCCTCGAACGAGCGGCCCTCCCACTCGCCGCGCCAGACGATGCGCGACCCGAGCCGCCAGTCCGAGACGATCTCGGCCCCGCCGAGGATCTCCGGATGCGATCCGTTCGAGGTCAGCAGCCGCCAGACCGCGCGCCGCGGCGCCCGCACCTCGATCTCCGCTCGTGCCACGTAGCTGCCCATGCCCGCTCCCTCACCGGATGTGCGCCCATCCCACACCCGCCGAGGCGTCTCGGGCAAGGGGTCGCTCGCGCGAGCCGGTCAGGCCCTGCGCAGGACGAGCGCCTCCCACGGGGCGAGAGTGCCGTGCGCGGTGCGCTCGGTGACGTCGCCGAGCAGCAGCGTCGCGCCCTCCCAGCCGGGCAGCTCCGCGGTGTCGAACGTCGCGTCCTCGCCGGTCAGGTTGGCGAGCACCAGGATGGACTCGTCCGCGGTGGAGCGCGTGTAGGCGAACAGCTGAGGGTGGTCGGCGAGTACGAGGGTGAAGTCGCCGTCGGCGATCGCCTCGGATCCGTGGCGCAGCGCGATCAGCCGGCGGTAGTGCGCGAACACCGAGTCCGGGTCCGCCACCTCCGCCTCGGCGTTGATCTCGGTGTGGTTCGGGTTCGCCTCGATCCACGGCGTCCCCGTCGTGAACCCGGCCGCCTCGCCCGCCGTCCACTGCATCGGCGTCCTGGCGTTGTCGCGGCTGGTCCGGCGGAGCGCGGTGAGCACCTCCTCCGGGTCGTGACCGAGGATCTCGACCGCCTCCGCGTAGTGGTTCAGGCTCTCGATGTCGCGGAAGTCGTCGATGGAGTCGAACGGGACGTTCGTCATCCCGAGCTCCTCGCCCTGGTACACGTACGGCGTGCCGCGCATGAGGTGCAGCACGGTGCCGAGGGCCTTCGCCGAGGCGACGCGGTGCTCTCCGTCGTCGCCGAACCGGCTGACGACGCGGGGCTGGTCGTGGTTGTTCCAGTACAGGCTGTTCCAGCCGGCGTCGAGCAGGCCCTCCTGCCACTTGGCGAGGTTGCGCTTGAGGTCGAGCACGCTCGCCGGGCGGTGATCCCATTTGCCGCCGGGGCCGTGGTCGAGGTCCACGTGCTCGAACTGGAACACCATGTCCAGCTCGGCCCGCGCCGGGTCGGTGAAGAGGCGCGCCTCGTCGACCGAGACGCCCGGCATCTCGCCGACGGTCAGGTACCGGTCCTCGCGGCCGGCGAACACGCGCTCATGCATCTCGTGCAGGAACTCGTGGATGCGCGGCCCCTGGCCGAAGAACGGGTAGCCCTCGCCGTACAGCGCGCCCTCCGGCACCTCGCCGTCGGGGAGGTCCTGCACCTTGGAGATGAAGTTGATGACGTCCATCCGGAAGCCGTCGACCCCGCGGTCGAGCCACCAGTTCATCATCTCGTAGACGGCGTCCCTGACCTCCGGGTTCTCCCAGTTCAGGTCGGGCTGCTTCCGCGAGAACAGGTGCAGGTAGTACTCGCCGGTCTGCGGGTCCAGCTGCCAGGCCGGGCCGGAGAAGAACGAGCCCCAGTTGTTCGGCTCTGCGCCGTGCTCGCCCGGCTCATGGCCGTCGCGCGCCGGACGCCACCAGTACCAGTCGCGCTTGGGGTTGTCGATGCTCGACGCGGACTCGACGAACCAGGGGTGCTCGTCGGAGGTGTGGTTGACGACGAGGTCCATGACCAGCTTGATGCCGCGCTCGTGCATCCCGGCCAGCAGCTCGTCGAAGTCGTCGAGCGTGCCGAACAGCGGATCGATGCGCCGGTAGTCGCTGATGTCGTAGCCGTTGTCGTCGTGCGGCGACGCGTAGATCGGGGACAGCCAGACGACGTCGACACCGAGCTCGGCGAGGTAGTCCAGGTGCTCGATGATGCCGCGCAGATCGCCGATCCCGTCACCGTCGCTGTCCGCGAAGCTGCGCGGGTACACCTGATAGACGACCGCTGACTGCCACCAATTCTCGCTCACGGGCCCACCCTACCTGCGAGGGGGACGCGGCGACCGGAGCGCAGGGCTCCCGATCTCGGCAGAGACCGGGAGCCCTGCGGCAGAGCGAAGCTGTCGCCTACCAGCCGGCGCCGATCACTGCACTGTACGAGGTCAGGAACTCTCGGCTGTCGTTGCCAGCCCACAGCGTCAGTGTCCCGTCCTTCCGGATTGTGAGCATGTCCGGTCGCCCGTCGCCAGTGAAGTCGATCGGGTCGAGAATCGACGCGAAGCCGGTCCAGCCGCGGCCGCCCTGCAGCGGTGCGCTCCCGTTCCGGAAGCCACCGCTCCCGTTGCCGAGGAAGACCCTGAGGTCGCCGTTAGGCCTGACACCGATGATGTCGACCTTCCCGTCGCCGTCGATGTCGCGCGCAGGCAGGATTCGGACGAACGTGTTGAACGCCGAGCCGATGACCGTGCCGCCGCTGCCGTTCAGGAAGTGTCCAGTCCCGTCGCCCTTGTAGAGCAGGAGTGTTCCGTCGGACTTGAGCGTGAGCAGGTCTGCGAACCCGTCGCCGGAGAAGTCACCGGGAGTGACGATCTGCGTGAACGTGTTGAAGCTCGACCCGATGAGCACACCCGTTCCCGGTTTGAACCCGCCCGCGCCGTTGCCGGCCCACAGATAGAGCGTTCCGTCCGATTTGAGGGCGAGCAGGTCGGACTTGCCGTCGCCGTCGAAGTCGCCCGGCGTGAGGATCTGCTTGTACTGGCCGAAGCTGCTTCCGATCCTGGTACCGCCCGCCCCGTTCAGAAACCGACCCGTCCCAGAGCCGCGGTACAGGAGCAGGTCTCCCGAGGACGTCGTCGCCAGAATGTCGGAATTCCCATCGCCGTCGAAGTCCGGAGTCGTGACCACCGAGGGATAGTTCTGCCACGACGAGCCGATGACCAAGGGAATGGAGCGCAGGAATCCACCCGCTCCATCGCCCGAGTAGATCGTCAGGGTGCCGTCGAAGGCGACGACGAGCATGTCCGCCTTACCGTCTCCGTCGAAGTCGCCTGGCCCGTTGACGCTCCGGAAGCCGGCCCAGCCAGCGCCGATCACCGTGCCCGTCGAGGCGAGGAATCCACCCGTGCCGTTGCCGGGGTACAGGCGAAGGGCGCCGTCCGTGGTCACCGCGAGCAGATCGTTCTTGCCATCGCCGTCGAAATCGCCAGGGCCGAGAACCCGGACGAACTGGTTCCAGCTCGAACCGATCACTTTCCCTGTGGACGCGAGGAACCCGCCGGTCCCGTTGCCTGCGTAGAGGCGGAGGGCGCCGTCCGTGGTGACCGCGAGCAGATCGTTCTTGCCGTCCCCATCGAAGTCGCCCGGCCCGGTGACCGTCTTGAAGTCGGCCCAGCTCGAGCCGATCACACGCCCGGTCGCAGCGAGGAACCCGCCCGAACCGTTGCCGGAGTACAGGCGCAGCGCCCCGTCGGTCGTTATCGCCAGCAGGTCGGGCTTCTTGTCACCATCGAAATCCGCTGGACCGAGGATCTGCTTGAAGGCACCCCAGCTCACTCCGATCTGGGTTCCCGTGGACGCCGTGAAGTGGCCGTAGCCGTCTCCTGCGTAGAGTCGGAGCACGCCGTCCTGAGTGACTCCCAGCAGGTCCGCCTTTCCGTCACCCGAGAAGTCGCCGGGGCCGAGCACCGACTTGAACCCTGTGGGAGCCGGCGGCGGCGTCTGGGATGCGGGCGGGGTGACGCGGAGCGTCCCGGACGCGTAACCGAAGTCGATGTGGACGTGGTTGCATGTGTCAGAGAACTCTCGGCTGAGATTGCCGAAGCCATACGCGCTTACGAGGTTCGGGCGCCCGTTGCAGCCGATCTGACCGACATGCATGTTTGCGGGCAGGAACGAGTTCAGCAACCGGAGCAGGCCGATAGACGCGGCGTTGCTGCCATCGACCGTCTGCTTGCCTACGCTTCCGAAGTCGATGGCGATCGCCGGTCGCGCGCAGTGCCACGGGCTCGAACCGGGCTTCGTGCACTTGTGCTCGCCGTCGTCGGCGCACCAACGATTCAGATCCGTGACGACGACGTCGCCGTACGCCCGGACGGTGACCACCAACGTCTGCAGCACGCGATAGTCGATTCTGCAGTCGGGCTCGACGCTGCCATCGGCGATCTTCTCGATTTCATTGTGGATGATGCTGCCGTTGACGATCGTTGCTTCGTGGAACTTGCCCTGTTGTACAGCGACCACGAGCTCACCTGCCAGCGTCTTCGGGTCCGACGACACGCTCGTGCAGGCAGCACCGCAGCCCGCATCGGCGAAAGCGGGAACCGACTTCACCACGGGCACCAGGATGGCCGCGACCAGCGCGAAAGCCGCCGTCAGCACCAGCACGGCCCGGACGCGATCCCGCGATCGCGACCACCAGGTTCCAGGCGTCCGATCCTCAGCTCGCATCTGCAGCCACCCCGATCTGCGCACAGTCGGCGGCGAACGCGTCGTACGCCTCACCCGCTGCCGAGACCCCGGCCGTGTAGCCGCTCTCCTGGAAGGCGACGTACGCGTTCGCATACGATTCGAGATCCGTGTGGAGCACCGACCAGCTCGCGTCGGCGGACCGTGCCTGTGCCGCGTGGTCCAGCGCCTCCTCGAACGACTCCATGCCGGTTACGTCGGTGTCCGATTCGAAGACCGCGGTGCATGCCGCGACCGCGGAATCCGCGCCCGGGGCCGCCGGATCGAACGTCGCCGTCGTCGCGCTGAGCGCGCGCGTCTGTTGGCTGCTCCCCACCGCAGCAGCAGCGCCGCAGAGCACCGCCAATCCCGCGACGGTCACCCCGAGGGCCACCGTCATGGCCAGCTTCTTCTTCATTCTCGTATCAGCTCCGATCCACCCGCATGACGTGACGGAACCGGGCAGGAGCCAACCCGTGATGCATCGAAAGCTGAATCCCCCGGAACCGCGAGCCCACATTCCCCTGGGCTCCCGACCTGTCTACCGGCAGATGGGGGGCGGAGACGTCACCCAGAACTGGGTGTTGAAACCAATACCGGCCGTCCTGTAGGTTACGTCCGCCGGGATGCTCACCGCACCGCGAGGTCGACGCGAGCGGGGTCGAAGAGGGCGTCGAGGACGAGCCGTCCCGCGCCCCGGATGCCGGCCTCGCGGCCCGCCTGGCTGACCGCGATGTCGAGCTGATCGGTGATCATCGGCAGGCAGTCGGAGTAGATCGCGGAGCGGACGCCCGCGACGAACGCCTCCGCCTCGCCCAGGATGCCGCCCAGCACCAGCCGCTGCGGGTTGAAGAAGTTCATGATCGTGGCGAGCACGCCTCCGGTGCGCAGGCCCGCCTCCCGCAGCATCAGCGTTGCGCGCGGGTGCGCGTCCCTGGCGAGCGCGAGCACGTCCGTCGTGTCGGCGACCTCGACGCCGTCTCGGCGCAGGGCCTGCACGATGGCGGCGCCGCCGGCAACGGCGTCCAGGCAGCCGACCCGGCCGCACGAGCACAGCACGTCCGGCGCTCCGGGGACGGTGACGTGGCTGATGTCGCCCGCCATGCCGTGGTGCCCGCGGTAGACGCCGCCGAACGCGACGACGCCGCAGCCGATGCTGGAGCCGGCCTTGACGAAGACCAGCTGGCCGCCGTCGCCGTCCGCTCCGCCGCCGAGCGCGTCATGCTCGCCGAGGGCCATCAGGTTGGCGTCGTTGTCGGCGGCGACCGTGAGCCCGGTGATCGCGCGCAGCTCGGCGGCGACGTCGACGCCGTTCCAACCGGGCATCCGGGACGGCGAGACCATGCGGCCGGTCGTGGAGTCGACCGGGCCGGGCAGGCCGATGCCGAAGCCGCGCAGCTCCTGGCCGGGCGCCGCGTGCTCGTCGCGCAGTTCCTGGGCGGTCGCGGCGATCCAGCGCAGGACGCTGTCCGGGCCCGAGCCGATGTCCGTCTCCTCGGTGCGCGAGGCGAGCAGCCGGCCGGAGAGGTCGAAGAGCCCGAACGTGGCGTGGTGCGAGCCCAGGTCCGCCGCCGCGACGACGCCGGAGCTGGCGTCCACCTCCAGGGCGCGCGGGCGCCTGCCGCCGTGCGAGACTCCCTCCCCCGCCTCCCGGAGGAAGCCGGCGCCGAGCAGCGCGTCGACGCGCTGGGTGACGGTCGACGGCGAGAGCCCCGTGTGCCGGGCGATGTCGGCGCGCGAGCTGGCGCGGCCGGAGCGGACGAGGTGCAGAATGCCGCCGGGCGTCGCCTGGGCGCTCCCCGGCGCCGCGGTGTGCGTGCTGCTCATCTTCGGCGCATCCCCTCGTGTGACGCGCCAGCGGCGCGCTCGTCTTCGATGAGAATACTGTAGCGACTTTCTTCGATATCGAACGAAGCAAATTCGAAATTGCACGAACGGGACTTACTTAGTACGCTCATCGCATCCTGACCGACGATGATGCGAGGAACCCGATGGAAGCACCGAACGCACGGCCCATGGTCAGCCTGCGCGCCGTCGACAAGCACTTCGGCGAGCTGCACGTCCTGAAGTCGATCGACCTCGACGTCGCACCGCGCGAGGTGGTGGTGGTCGTCGGCCCCTCCGGCTCCGGCAAGTCGACGCTGTGCCGCTCGATCAACCGCCTGGAGACCATCGACGGCGGCGAGATCCGCGTCGACGGCGAGCTGCTGCCGCAGGAGGGAGCCGCACTCGCCCGCCTCCGCGCCGAGGTCGGGATGGTCTTCCAGTCGTTCAACCTGTTCGCCCACCGCACCGTGCTCGACAACGTCGCACTCGCCCCGGTCCAGGTGCGCACGGTCAAGAAGGCCGAGGCCGAGCGCCAGGCCCTCGAACTGCTCGACCGCGTCGGCATCGCCGACAAGGCCGGCAGCCACCCCGCCCAGCTCTCCGGCGGCCAGCAGCAGCGCGCGGCGATCGCCCGCGCGCTCGCGATGCAGCCCAAGGTGATGCTCTTCGACGAGCCCACCAGCGCGCTCGACCCCGAGATGGTCGGCGAGGTCCTCGACGTGATGACCTCGCTCGCCAAGGAGGGCATGACGATGATCGTCGTCACGCACGAGATGGGCTTCGCCCGGCGCGCCGCCGACCGGGTCGTCTTCATGGATCGCGGGCAGATCGTCGAAGAGGCGACGCCCGCCGAGTTCTTCGACTCGCCCCGCACCGAGCGGGCGCGGTCGTTCCTGGCCTCCGTGCTCTCGCACTGAGCAGAGGCCGACGCTCCACCGTTCCACACAGCACCGAACCCCGTCCGAATCAGAAAGGGAAAGCACACATGACCCGCAGCACGACCCGCAGGAGGGCCGCCTTCGCCGGCGCCCTGTTCGCGGCCGTGGCGCTCGCCGTCACCGCCTGCTCATCCGGCACCACGGCACTGCCCGGCAACGACGCCAGCTCCACCGCCTCCTCCGACAGCGTCTTCTCCGGCGCGCCGGTCGCGAAGGCCGACCTCATCCTCTCCGGCTCGACCATGGAGAAGATCAAGAAGCGCGGCAAGCTGATCGTCGCCGAGGCGCTCGACGCCCCGCTGCTCTCGCAGCAGGACCCGACCGACCCGAACACGGTGAGCGGCTTCGACGCCGACCTCGCCAAGCTGCTCGCGATCTACATCATCGGCAAGCCGAACGTCGAGATCGTACCGCCTGCGTCCGAGACCCGCGAGGCGATGCTGGCCAACGGCACCGTCGACGTGGTGTTCAACACGTACACGATCACCGAGGAGCGCGCCAAGCAGGTCGCGTTCGCCGGCCCGTACTTCGAGTCCGGCCTGGCTGTCGCCGTCAAGAGCGACAACAAGGACATCACGAGCGAGAAGGACCTCGACGGCAAGACCGTGATCGTCGGCGCCAACACGCCCGCCGTCACCGAGGTGCCGAAGATCGCCCCGAAGGCGACCGTCACCGCGTTCGGCACCGACCCGGCCGCCGTGCAGGCGCTCATCCAGGGCCGGGGCGACGCGTACGTGCAGGACTACACCCTGCTCGCCAGCGACGCGGCGAGCGAGAAGCAGATCAAGGTGGTCGGCCAGCCGTTCACCAAGGAGCCGTACGGCATCGGCCTCAAGCACGGCGACGACGACTTCAAGACGTTCGTCAACACCTGGCTGAAGACCATCCAGAAGGGCGGCCAGTGGGGCAAGGCGTGGAAGACCACGCTCGGCACCGTGACCGACTCCGAGATCCCGACCCCGCCGGAGATCGGCTCGGTCCCGGGTTCCTGACCCGTCCCCGGGCGGGGTCGCACCGGCGGCCCCGCCCTCCCCTCCTTCTTCCTCACGAGTGAGCGAGCGATGAACCCCCTGATCGACAACATCGGGCCGCTGCTGCAGGCCCTGGGCACGACGCTGCTGATGGCGGTCGTGGCCGGCGTCGGCTCGATCGTGCTCGGCGTGCTTGTCACGATCGCGCGCGTCAGCCCGATCCCGGTGCTGCGCGCCGCGGCCTTCCTCTACGTGCAGTTCTTCATCAACGTCCCGCTGCTCGCGCTGCTGCTGCTCGCGGTGTTCGCGCTCCCGGACGCCGGGCTGCTGCTGCCGCTGACGCCCACCGCGATCATCGTGCTCACCGTCTACGAGGCGGCGTACGTCGCCGAGGCGGTGCGCTCCGGCGTCAACACCATCCCGGTCGGGCAGGTGGAGGCGTCGCGTGCGCTCGGCTTCACTCTCGGCCAGTCCCTGCGCTACGTCGTCGTGCCGCAGGCGCTCCGCGCGGTCGTCCAGCCCATCGGCAACGTGATGATCGCCCTCGCGATGAACACCGCCCTCGCCGCGGCGGTCGGTGTCGTCGAGCTCACGGCCGAGGTCAACAAGATCAACCTCGTCGCGGCCCAGCCCATCCTGATCTTCTCGAGCGCCGGCCTGATCTACATGGCCATCGCACTCGCGATCGGCCTGGCCGCCGGCTGGGTCGAACGGAAGGTGGCGATCGCCCGATGACCGCACAGCTCATCCCCGACCGGCCGACGCCGCTGCGCGCGAAGCGGCCGCGACGGACGTATGCCGCCGCGTTCATGTACGACGAGCCCGGCCCGGTCGGCCGGCGACGCATCCTGGTCGGCTCGATCGTCAGCGTCGTCGCCATCGCGGCGGTCGTCGGCTACGGCCTCTGGCAGTTCGGCTCGCACGGCCAGCTCGACCCGGCCCGCTGGGCGCCGTTCACCGAGTGGCCGATCTGGCAGTACCTGCTGGTCGGCCTGCTCGGAACGCTCGAGGCTGCCGCCATCGTCGCCGTTCTCGGCGGCCTGCTCGGCGTGCTGCTCGCGCTCGGCCGGGTCAGCAGCGTCCGTCCCGTGCGCTGGCTGTGCGGCCTCTACATCGAGATCGCGCGCACCGTCCCGGTGCTGCTGATGATCTATCTGATGCTCTTCGGCCTCCCCCAGCTCGGGATCAACCTGCCGACGCTGTGGAAGCTCGTCGTGCCGCTGACGATCGCCAACTCCGCCGTCTTCGCCGAGATCGTGCGCGCGGGCATCCTGAGCCTGCCGCGCGGTCAGCGCGAGGCCGCGCTCAGCCTCGGGATGCGCCCGGTGCAGGCGATGCGCCACGTCGTGCTCCCGCAGGCGTTCCGGAACGTGACGCCGTCGCTGGTCACGCAGCTGGTCAGCCTGCTCAAGGACACTTCTCTCGGCTACATCGTGGCCTTCACCGAGCTGCTCTACCGCGGCCAGGTGCTCGCCTCCTATCTGCACCTGCTCATCCCGACCTACGTGGCCGTGACCGTCATCTACCTCGTCGTCAACGGCAGCCTCTCCGCGCTCGCCTCCCGCCTGCAGCGCGGGCCGCGACGCCGCCCGTCCGCCCAGCCGGTGCTGCCAGCGCTGCCGGCGACCCCGCACCAGGAAGAGTCCCATGTCTAGCACCACCGCCGTCCGTGCCATCGCCGAGCTCGCCGCCGTCCGCCGCTCGGGGCTGATCGAGAGCCGCCACTTCGGCAGCCTCGTCGCCCTGGCCCCGGACGGCAGCGCCCTCCTGGAGCTCGGCGACCCGGACGCGGTGGTGCTGCCCCGCAGTACGGTCAAGCCCTTGCAGGCACTCGCGTGCCTGACGGCCGGCGCCGAGCTGGCCGGGCCGGAGCTCGCGATCGCCGCGGGCAGCCACACCGGCGAGGACGAGCACGTGCGCGTCGTGCGCGACCTGCTCGCCCGCGCCGGTGTCGGCGAGGATGCGCTGGGCTGCCCCGTCGACCGGCCGGAGGACGAAGGCACCTTCGAGAGGATGGTCCGCGCCGGCGAGCCGCGTGCGCGCGTCCGGATGAACTGCTCCGGCAAGCACGCGGCCATGCTGCTCGCCGCCGCGGGCAACGGCTGGCCGACCGCCGACTACCTGGACCCGGCGCACCCCCTGCAGCGGCACGTGCGCGAGACCATGGCGGCCGTGACCGGCGTCCCGGTCGGTCACGACGCGATCGACGGCTGCGGCGCGCCCCTGTTCGGGACGACCGTGCGCGGCATCGCGCGCGCGTTCGGCCGGCTCGTGACGGCCGCCGATGGCACCCCGGAGCGCGCCGTCGCGGACGCGATGCGCACGCATCCCTTCTACGTCGGCGGCAGCGGCCACCAGAACTCGACGCTGATGGAGACCGTCCCCGGCGCGCTCGCGAAGGGCGGCGCGGAGGGCGTCATCGGCGTCGCAGCGCCGGACGGCACCGCCGTCGCGATGAAGATCATCGACGGCAGCCCGAGGGCGACGACGCTGCTGGCGCTGCGGGTGCTGGAGGCGCTCGGCACCGACATCGCGGGCGCGACCGCGCTGGTCGACCTGCCCGTGCTGGGCGGCGGCGTGCCGGTGGGCCGCATCGAGGTCGGCGCCGACCTGGCGGACGCGCGGGAGCGCGTCGCGTGACGGCGCCGATCGCCGTCGAGATCTGCCTGGAGGACCTCGCGGGCGTCCGGGTGGCCGAGGCCGCAGGCGCCGACCGCATCGAGCTGTGCGCCGCGCTCTCTGAGGGCGGGATCACCCCGTCGATCGGGACCGTCGCCGCGGCGCTCGGGATGGCCACCCGGCTCGGTGTCAACGTGCTGGTGCGTCAGCGCGGCGGCGACTTCGTGTTCGACGCCGGCGAGCTGGCGGCGATGGTCGCGGACATCCACGCGATCCGCGCGCTGCCGAATCCCTCCGGCGTCCCGCTCGCGTTCGTGATCGGCGCGCTGAACCCCGACGGGACGGTGGACGAGCGGGCGACGCGCGCGCTCGTCGAGGCGTGCGGGGACGCGCCGGTCACGTTCCACAAGGCGTTCGACCAGACGCCGGACCTGGACGCGGCGCTGGACACCCTCATCCAGCTCGGCGTCACGCGCGTGCTCACCTCGGGCGGGGCGGCGACGGCGGTGGACGGTGCCGACGCGCTCGCACGGCTCGTGACGCGCGCGGACGGCAGGATCGTGCTGCTCGCCGGAGGCGGCGTCCGCGCGGCGAACGCCGCGGCGCTCGTGCGCCGGACCGGCGTGCGCGAGGTGCACCTGCGCGCGGCGCAGACGGTGCCGAGCGCCGCGCAGGGCACCAGCGTGTACGACGCGGGGACGCGCGAGACGACCTCGCGCGCGCTGGTCGAGGCGGTCGTCGCGGCGGTGCGCACGGTGGGCGCGGACGAGGTCGCCGCGTGAGCGCGGAGACGGCCGTCGCGGTCGGGACCGACGCGTCTGCCGCCGGGGACCTCGCCGCTGCCGCCTCCGCCGGTCCCCTCGCTCTCGCGGTCGACCTCGGCGGCACCGCCATGAAGGGCGCGGTCGTCGCCGAGAACGGCGTGGTCGTCAGCGAGCTCACCCGGCCGACCCCGTCCAGCGACATCCTCGGCGCGCTGATCGACCTGCTGCGCGACCTGCGCCAGCGGGCGGGCGGCCCCGTCGTCGGCGCGGGCGTCGCGACCCCGGGGATGCTCGACGAGCAGCGCGGCATCGTGCACTACGCGTCCAACCTCGACTGGCGGGACGTGCCGCTGCTCGACATCCTGCGCCGCGAGCTGCGCATCCCCGTCGCGGTCGGCCACGACGTGCGCGCGGCCGGGCTCGCCGAACGCACGCTCGGCGCGGCGCGCGGCTCCGACGACTTCGTCCTCGTCCCGATCGGCACCGGCGTCGCGGCCGCGCTCGTGACGGCGGGCGGCACCATCACGGGAGCGACCGGCGCCGCAGGCGAGTTCGGACACATCCCCGTCGTGCCGGACGGCGAGCCGTGCACGTGCGGTCAGCGCGGCTGCCTCGAGGTCTACATGTCCGGGGCCGGCGTGGCCCGCCGGTACCGTGCGGCAGGCGGCGACGCCCTCAGCGCGCGCCAGATCGTCGACCGGCTCGGCGCCGACCCGATCGCGGACCGGGTCTGGGGCGAGGCCGTGCACGTGCTCGCGCAGGGGCTGACGATCCTGACGCTGCTGCTGGACCCGCGCGTGATCGTCCTCGGCGGCGGGGTGTCGCACGCGGGCGACGCGCTGTTCCTCCCGCTGGAGCGGGCCGTGTCCGGCGGCCTCGCCTGGCGCGAGCGTCCGCAGATCGTGCGCAGCGGGCTGGGCGGCGACGCCGGGCGGACGGGCGCGGGGCTGCTCGCGTTCGGCGCCGCGCGCTAGCGTCCGCCTCGGCACGCCGTCGGTTCGCTAGCCTGGCGGACGTGCGCTTCACACGGGACAGCCTGCTGGTCGAGGTCGACGAGGACACGCTGCGGGACGCGCGGGAGTTCTACGCGAAGCGCCCCTCTGGCCGCGGGCCGGCGAGCGAGGCGGAGCTGCGCGAGGTCCGCGCGCTGCGTGCCGCGACCCCGGAGGCGACGCCTCCCCCGACCGTCGAGATCGTGTCGGCCGGCGGCCGCGACGTCCCGGTGCGGATCTTCCTGCCCAGCGGAACACGGCCGGCGGGCGTCTACCTCGACATCCACGGCGGGGGCTTCTACATGGATGCGGCGGCCAGGAACGACGTGCGTAACCGCGAGCTGGCCGAGCGGCTGGGCTTCGCGGTCGTGAGCGTGGACTACCGGCTCGCGCCCGAGCATCCCTGGCCGGCCGCGCCGGACGACTGCGAGGCGGCGGCGCTCTGGCTGGCGGGGAACGCGCCAGAGCGGTTCGGGACGTCGCGGCTCCTGGTCGGCGGCCTGTCCTCCGGTGCGACGATGGCCATGACGACGCTGCTCCGGCTGCGCGACCGCGGCCTGGACGCGTTCGCGGGCGGTGTGCTCGAGGCCGGAACGTCGGACCTGAGCGGGCGCACGCCGTGGGGCGCCCGGATCGCCGACGAGTACTTCCTGGAGGCGTACTTCGGGCCGGACGCCGACCGCACGGCGCCGGACGCCTCGCCGCTGTTCGCCGACCTGCACGGCCTGCCGCCCCTGCTCATCGTGATCGGCGAGAACGACGTGATCCTGGAGGACAACCTCGCCCTGGCGTCCCGCCTGGCCCTCGCCGGCGTCGAGGTCGAGCTCCGCATCTACCCGGTGGCGCCGCACGGCTTCACCGGGCACCCCACCGCCCTAGCCCGCCTGGCCCGCACCCACACCGAGCACTGGCTGACCGCTCGCCTTCGACGCGGCGCCGGCACCCCCGGGACGCTTCGGTAGCCTGGGGAGCATGCTCACCCCTCCCGTCGCCCCGAAGAAGCCGACCGAACGCAGCCACCACGGTGACACCGTCATCGACGACTACGAGTGGCTGCGCGACAAGGAGGATCCGGCCGTCATCGCGCACCTCGCGGAGGAGAACGCGTACACGAACGCCCGCACCGAGCACCTGGCTGTGCTGCGCGAGCAGATCTTCGACGAGATCAAGACCCGCACCCGCGAGACCGACCTGAGCGTCCCGGTGCGCGAGGGCGACTGGTGGTACTACACGCGCACGGTCGAGGGGAAGCAGTACGGCATCCACTGCCGCGCCCCGATCGCCGGAGCGGACGACTGGGAGCCGCCCGCGCTCGACGAGCACGCGCAGCAGCACGGCCTGCCAGGAGAGCAGGTGCTGCTCGACGACAACGCGGAGGCGGAGGGGCACGAGTTCTACGCGCTCGGCAGCTTCGACGTGAGCGCGGACGGCACCCGGCTGCTCTACGCCGTGGACACCGAGGGCGACGAGCGCTACACGATCCGGGTGCGCTCGCTCGCCGGCGACGGCGCCGAGTACCCGGACGAGATCGCCGGCACCGCCGCGGGCGCCCTGTTCGACCCCAGCGGCGAGCACCTCTTCTACACGACGGTGGACGACGCCTGGCGGCCGGACACCGTCTGGCGGCACCGGGTGGGCCAGGGCCCGGACGGGGAGGCGGACGTCCAGGTGTTCCACGAGCCGGACGAGCGCTACTGGATCGGCGTCGGGCTCACCCGCAGCCGCCGGTACCTCGTGATCGAGGCCGGGTCGAGCATCACCAGCGAGGCCTGGCTGCTGCCGGCCGAGGACCCGACCGGCACGTTCAGCGTCGTCTGGCCGCGCGAGGAGGGCGTCGAGTACGACGTGGAGCACGTGGTCGCTGGCGGCCGCGACCGGCTGCTGATCGTGCACAACCGGGATGCGATCAACTTCGAGCTCGTCAGCGTCGCGGCGGACGACCCGCAGGGCGCGCAGCGCGTGCTGCTGCCGCACAACCCGGCCGTGCGCATCGAGGGCGTCGACGCGTTCCGCGACTTCGTCGCCGTCGAGTACCGCCGCGACGGGATGACCAGGGTCGCCGTCGCGTGCATCCCCCCGAAGCCGGCGGACGGCGCGACGGACGCCGCGGCGACCGGCGACGACACCCTCCACGAGCTGCACTTCGACGAGGAGCTGTTCACCGTCGGCGTCGGCGGCAACCCGGAGTGGACCCAGCCGTTCCTGCGCCTCGGCTACGGCAGCTTCGTCACCCCGTCGAGCGTCTACGACTACGACGTGCGCACCCGCAGCCTCACGCTGCGCAAGCAGCAGCCGGTGCTCGGCGAGTTCGAGCCTGAGCTGTTCGAGCAGCGCAGGGAGTGGGCGGCGGCCGACGACGGAACGCGCATCCCGATCTCCCTCGTCTACCGCCGCGACCTGGTCACGCCGGGCGAGCCGGCGCCGCTGGTGCTCTACGGCTACGGATCGTACGAGGCGAGCATGGACCCGTCGTTCGGCATCCCCCGGCTGAGCCTGCTCGACCGCGGAGTCGTGTTCGCGATCGCTCACGTGCGCGGCGGCGGCGAGCTCGGCCGGCTCTGGTACGAGAACGGCAAGAAGCTGCACAAGAAGAACACCTTCACCGACTTCGTCGCCGCCGGCCGGCACCTCATCGACCAGGGCTGGACGTCGCCCGACCGGATGGCCGCGCAGGGCGGCAGCGCGGGCGGCCTGCTGATGGGCGCCGTCGCGAACCTCGCACCGCGCACGTTCGCGGGCATCCTGGCCGAGGTGCCGTTCGTCGACCCGCTGACCTCGATCCTCGACCCGTCGCTCCCGCTGACGGTGATCGAGTGGGACGAGTGGGGCGACCCGCTGCACGACGAGGACGTCTACTACTACATGAAGTCGTACAGCCCGGTGGAGAACGTCCACCGCACGACGTACCCGCGCATCCTCGCCGTCACCAGCCTCAACGACACGCGCGTGCTCTACGTGGAGCCGGCGAAGTGGGTCGCGAAGCTGCGCGAGGTCGGCGCGGATGCGCTGCTGAAGACCGAGAGGGCGGCCGGGCACGGCGGCGTCTCCGGCCGCTACGCCGCATGGCGCGAACGCGCGTTCTCGCTCGCCTGGCTGCTGGATGTCGTGGGGGCGCACCCGAGCTACGAGTAGGGCGCGGGGCTCCTTCCGGCGCCGGTCAGCAGGCCAAGTTGAACGCGTCGGAGGCCTCGCTGCCCGGGCCGCCGACCAGCACGATGCTGCCGACACCGGTGTCGAACATGCCTTGGATGGTGCTCGCCGGGGAGCACGAACCGCGCGACAGCAGGAGGGCGCCAGGACGGGCGAAGGCGAGGACGGCGGTCGTCAGCCCGTCGGCGTAACCCAGCCCGTTCGCGAGGTACGCGACACCGGTCGGCTTCAGCGTCTTGGCCAGCGCGACCGCCGCCTCGAAGCGGTCCGCGCCGCCCGCCCTGGTCACGGTCATCGAGGAGCCGAGCGTGTTCGCGATCCCGGCCGAGACGCTGCCCGTGCCTCCGACGATCGTCACCGCGGTGGTGCCCCAGCCCGCGAGGATCGCTGCGGTCGCCGCGTCCGGCGCGGAGCGGGAGCCGTCGGTGAGCAGGACGGGTCGCCCCGTGCTGCCCGCCGCCGCGGCCGCGGCGAGCGCGTCCGGGTAGGCGGAGCCGTTGACGAGGTAGACGGCGGGGACGGACGCGCCGAACGCGTCCGCATCCACCGCTCGCGACACCTCGTAGCGGTCGGCGCCCCCGATCCGCTGCACCTCCGGCTGGAACGCCAGGGCCCTGAGCGCGCCGATCACCGCTTCGGACACGCTCGCCGGGCCGCCCGCGACGACGATGCGCGCGGGGTGCAGGCGCACCAGCTCGGCGGCCACGCGGCTATCGACGCGGTCCGGCGGAGTGAGCAGGAAGGTGCCGTGCTGGTGCACCGCTGCCGCGCCGGCCGAGAGGGCGTCGGCGAAGGCGAGACCGGATGCGATGTACGCGACGGGCACGCCGGCGGTCGCATCGGGGAACGCCTTCTTCGAGGTCGCCACCGAGGTCGAGTAGCGGTCGTTGTCGGAGACCCGTTCTGGGGTCGTGGTCGTCGGGTAGAAGATCGCGATCGGGTCGGAGGACTGCTCGATGACGGTCCCGGAGGCGAGCTTGGTCGTGATCCGGCCGAACATCGCGTGCCCGACCAGCGCCGCGGACGGGCTCAAGGACGACGACGACGCGCCCGGGATCCGCGTGGGCATCGCGCCGGGATCGCCGCTGGGATACCGCCACCACGAGTACGCGTCCGTGCCTCCGCTCGGAGCCGTCAGCCCCACGGTCACCGCCTGACCGAGGTTCGCGGAGTAGAGCGGCGACGACTGGAACCCCGTCCGCTTGGCGGGGACGGTCACCGTCGTGCACGTGAACACGACGCTCTCCGGCTCCGCCTGCAGGCTGTAGAGACGAGCACAGACCTTCAGGGTCCCGGTACCGGGCGCGAGGCCCTCGACATCGAAGCCCTGGTTCGGACCCACCGACGGGTAGACGCGCCGCACATCCGGACGCGGCTTGTCGAAGACGTTCCGCTCCGCCCAGGCGACGGTCGTGTGCGAGCCGTTCGCGCCCTGCACGAACAGCTCCACCCCGGACAGGTCGGTGTCGCCGTTCGTCCATCCGTCGTTGAGGTTCGCGGCCCAGCCGACCAGGTGCAGCAGCGGCCGGTTGTCCGAGCCGTGGTACGCGACGGCGATGGAGTCGATCGAACCGGCCGCGGCGAGCGGGTAGACGGTGCCGCTGACTGCGGTCGCGGGGGTCGCCGCACCCCCGGCGGCGATGACGGCAACGGCGGCGGTGATGGACGCGATGCGCGTGCGGATTCTCATGGTCCGGCTCTCTGCGACGCGGATCGCGGGCACCCCCCCGCGTGCCCTGCGCACGCGCGACCCGTCGCTCGGTCAGCATAGTGGCCCAGCGGTTCGTACAGCCAGAGGCACGGGCCCGCCGCGCGAGCGCCGCGGATTCAGCCCAGGTCGTCCGGGTCCTTCCCGGTGCGCTCCCCCGTCTCCAGCGCGGCGATCGCCGCCAGATCGTCCGCATCCAGCTCGAAGCCGAACACGTCGATGTTCTCGCGGATCCGCGCCGGCGTCGACGACTTCGGGATGACCACATTGCCCAGCTGCAGCTGCCAGCGGATGACCACCTGCGCCGGGCTGACGCCGTGCTTGGCGGCGAGCGCATCCAGCGTCGGATTGCCGAGGATGCGTCCGCGCGCGAGCGGCGACCACGCCTCCGTGACGATGCCCTGCGCCGCGTCGTACTGGCGCACGGCCGTCTGCGGCAGCCACGGGTGCAGCTCGACCTGGTTCACCGCCGGAACCGTTGACGTCTCCTGCGCGAGCCGCTGCAGGTGGTGGATGTGGAAGTTGGCGACGCCGATCGAGCGTGCCCTGCCCTCCTCGGCGATGCGTTCCAGCGCGCGCCAGGTGTCGACGTACTTGTCGTGCTTCGGCGCCGGCCAGTGGATGAGGAACAGGTCGACGGTGTCGAACCCGAGCCGTTCGAGGCTCGCGTCGAAGGAGCGCAGCGCGGAGTCGTAGCCGTTCTCCGTCCACCACACCTTCGTGGTGACGTAGACCTCGGAGCGGTCGAGCCCGCTGCGCCGGATCGCCTCGCCGACGCCGCGCTCGTTCTCGTAGAAGGCCGCGGTGTCGATGTGCCGGTAACCGGCGTCGAGCGCGGCGAGCACCGCATCCACGGTCTCGCCGTCCGGGATCTTGTACACGCCGAAACCCAGCTGCGGGATGCTCCCGCCGTCGTTGAGAGGCACCTGAGGGATGTTCGCCATGGGTTCATTCTGCCCCGCCGCCGGAGTACGGATGGGTGCGGACGAAGGGAGACGAGATGACACTCGAGAACAAGACGGTCGCATTCCTGGTGGGCCCGGAGGGCATCGAGCAGGCGGAACTGGTGGAGCCGTGGAAGGCGGTGTCCGACGCAGGAGGGACGCCGAAGCTGGTGTCGAAGGACTCGGGGACGGTGCAGGCGTTCAACCACCTCACCCCGGCGGACGAGTTCCCCGTCGACGTGACCCTGGATGCGGCCTCGGCCGGCGACTTCGACGCCCTGGTGCTCCCGGGCGGCGTCGCCAACGGCGACCAGGTGCGCACGTTCCCGGCGGCGGTGTCGTTCGTGAAGGCGATCGCCGACGCCGGCAAGCCGATCGCGGTGATCTGCCACGGCGGCTGGGTGCTGATCGAGGCCGACGTGGTGCGCGACCGCACCCTGACCAGCTGGCCGAGCCTGCAGACCGACTACCGCAACGCCGGCGCCGCCTGGCAGGACCAGGAGGTGGTGGTCGACGACGGGCCGTTCACCCTGGTCTCCTCCCGCAAGCCGGACGACCTGCCGGCGTTCAACCGCGAGCTGCTGCGCGCCTTCGAGTGACCCCGGGCGGCGTCTGCGGCGCCGGGTAACGCCTGCGCCGCGGCGCGACGGGGCAGACGTGACGGGACGCAGCACACGCGGGGCGGGCGGCCTCAATGTTTCCTGGCAATGGCGGCGGGCGGGGTTGCGGATGCCGGGCGGCGGCGGGAACGTGGGCCCCTCCTGGAGGTAACAACGGAAGGAGAGTACGTGCTCACCCTGACTGAGAACGCCAGCACGATCGTCAAGACCCTCACGGACCAGGCTCCGGACGACACCGCGGGCCTGCGCATCAGCAGCAGCAACCCGCAGAACACGGCCTTCGCCGCCGCGGTGACGCCGTCGCCCGAGCCCGCCGACGAGGTGGTCGAGTCCGGCGGTGCCCGCCTCTTCCTGGAGCCGGGCGCGGCGGTCGCGCTCGACGACAAGGTGCTCGACGCGCAGGTCGACGACCAGGGCGCGGTGAGCTTCGCCATCGGCGCCCTCGCGTAGCGGCCCGACAGGCGAGAAGGCCCCCGGCGGGTTCCGCCGGGGGCCTTCGTCCGCTCGGACGGCTACTCGGACGCCTCGTCCTCCACCACGCCGGCGTTGCGACGGAGCGTCGCGACCACCGGCCCGAGGGCGAAGGCGGCCAGCAGCAGGACGATGATGCCGACCGCGAGCGGGACGCTGCCGCCGACGAGGGTCGGCAGGTTCTGCACGATCAGCACCAGGAACACCACGAGGCCGACCAGGCCGAGCGCCGGCGCGACGGCACGCCGCCACAGGGAGACGCCCGTGCCACGGTTGCGGGCGAAGAAGACCAGGACGGCGACGCTCGTGATACCGAGCAGCAGGACGATCCCGACAGACGAGAAGCCGGCCAGCCACGTGTAGAACTGGTTGATCGGGTCGAGGCCCGTGACCACCCCGGCCAGAAGCAGGACGCCCACCACGACGCCGGCGGCGACCGACGCACGGTGCGGGGAGCCGAACCGCGCGTGCGCGTGGCCGAGGCGCCGCGGAAGCGCCGCGCGGCCGGACAGCGTGAAGATGTAGCGCGAGACGATGTTGTGGAACGACAGGATGCACGCGAACAGGCTGGTCACGAACAGCACCTGGATGATGTGCTCGCCGACCGTGCCGAGGTACTGCTGCGTCACGTCCGCGAGCAGCGTCCCGCTGTTGTCCGCAGCGGTCTTCACGGCCTTCGAGTCGCCGACGGCGCTGATCAGCGCCCAGCTGGACAGCGCGTAGAAGACGCCGATCAGCACCAGTGACAGGTACGTCGCGCGCGGGATGGTGCGGTCCGGGTCGCGGGCTTCGTCGCGGAACACCGCGGTCGCCTCGAATCCGATGAAGCTGAGGATCGCGAACAGGATGCCGATGCCCGGGGCGCCGGAGGCGATGGCGGACGGGGAGACGATGCCGGTGGAGAGCCCCTCCGGGCCACCTCCGGAGAACACGATCACCGCATCCAGGACGAGCACGATCACGACCTCCGCGACCAGCAGCACGGCGAGCACGCGGCCGGAGAGCTCGATGTTGCGGTAGCCGAGGAGCACGACGACGGCGAACGCGACCAGCGCGTACAGCCACCACGGGACGCTCGGCACGCCGTACGACTCCAGCAGCGCTCCGATCCCGGGGCCGATCAGGCCGAACACCGCCGCCTCGAGCGTCAGGTAGGAGAGCAGCGCGGCGAAGCCGGTGCCGAGGCCGGCGCTGCGGCCGAGGCTGCGGTCCACGTACGAGTAGAACGCGCCGGCCGACCTCACGTACGGCGTCATCGTGGTGAAGCCGACCGCGAAGAGCAGCAGGACGACGGTGGCGACGATGAACGTGAAGGGGAAGCCGGTTCCGTTGCCGTTCGCGATGCCGAGCGGCACGGGGCCGCCGATCACGCCGAGCGGGGAGGCAGCGGCCACCACCATGAAGACGATGGAGGCGACGCCGAGGTTGCCGCGCAGGCGGGAGCGGGCGGGGGCGGTCGCGGCGGCGGGCGCCGTCGTCTGGTCGTCGATGGCCATGGGTTTCCTCGGGGGGTCGGGTGGTGACGGGTTCGGGGGTGGGCCGACTGTAGCGGCGGCCGGGCGGCGCTGTCGCGCCGGGTTACCGAATGTTGCCGACGGGCTCGCCGATGCGCACCCGGGCGGCGGGATGCGCGGCGTCGACCCGCGGTCCGGCGCCGGTGAGCTTCTCCCGCAGCGTCCCCGGCCGGTAGGCGGTCTGGTAGCGGCCGCGGCGCTGCAGCTCGGGGACGAGCAGGTCGACGACGCCCTCCCAGGTCTCCGGGACCGCTGCCGCGGCGAGGTTGAAGCCGTCGACGCCGGTCGTGTCCACCCACTCCTCCAGCGCGTCGGCGACCGTCTGCGGCGAGCCGGCGATGACGGGCCCGTCACCGCCGATCCTCGCGTACTCGGCGATCTCGCGCACGGTCCACTCGCGGTCGGGATCGGCGGCCGAGAAGGCGCGGACGACCGACTGGATGGCGTTCGACTCCTGGTCGCGCAGCACGGCGTCGGGGTCCAGCCGGGAGAAGTCGATGCCGGTCCAGCCGGACATCAGCGTCAGCGCGCCCTCGGTGGAGGCGACCGCCAGGTACTCGTCGAGGCGGCGCTGCGCCTCCGCGTCGGTCTCTGCGACGATCACCGTCTGCTGGTTGATCACCGCGACGGCCTCGGGGGCGCGGCCGGCCTCCGCGACGGCCTCCCGCAGCGCCGACACCTGGCCGGCGAGCACCCGCTTGGACGGGGCGGCGACGAAGACGTTCTCGGCGTGCGCCGCCGCGAACGCGACGCCGCGGGGCGAGGCGCCCGCCTGGAACAGGAACGGCGTCCGCTGCGGGCTCGGCTCGCTGAGGTGGATGCCCGGCACCCGGAAGAACTCGCCGGCGTGCTCGATCGGGTGCACACGTTCCGGGTCGGCGTAGACACCGGTCGCGGGGTCCGCGACGACCGCGTCGTCGTCCCAGCTGCGCTCCCACAGCTTGTAGACGACCTCGAGGTACTCCTCGGCGATCTCGTACCTGCGGTCGTGCGCCTCCTGGCCGCTGACGCCCAGGTTCAGTGCGCCGCTGTTCAGGTAGCTGGTGACGATGTTCCAGCCGATGCGGCCGCGGGTGAGGTGGTCGAGCGTCGACATCCGCCGCGCGAAGGGGTAGGGATGCTCGAACGACACGCTCGCGGTGACGCCGAACCCGAGGTGCTCGGTCACGGCGGCCATCGCCGGGATCAGCTGCAGCGGGTCGTTGACGGGCAGCTGCACGCTGCCGCGCACGGCCGCGTCGCTGCTGCCGCCGTAGACGTCGTAGACGCCGAGCACGTCCGCCAGGAACACGGCGTCGATCAGGCCGCGTTCGAGCGTCGCGGCGAGGCCTGTCCAGTAGTCGATGTCGAGGTAGCGGCGCGACTCGTCGCGCGGGTGCCGCCACAGACCGGGCGAGAGGTGCCCGACCGTGTTCATGGTGAAGGCGTTGAGGCGGATCTGCCGGGACATGGGTCGGCTCCGCTCAGATCCAGGAGTGCCGCGCGGGCAGCGTGCCGTTGAGCACGTAGTCGCCGACGATCACCGGCTTCCAGCGCACCGGGTCGTGCAGGGTGTGCACGCGCGCGTTGCGCCAGTAGCGGTCGAGCGCCTTCGCGCCGAGCGTGGAACGGGTGCCGCCGAGTTCCAGCAGCCGGGACGACGCCTCCAGCGCCAGCTCCGTCGTGAGCACCTTGGCCCTGGCGACGGCGATGGACGCGGCTGCCACGTTCTGCTCGTCGGCCGCGGGCTTGGCCGCGTCCACCGCCTGCCCCGCCTTCTCGGTGAGCGCTTCGGCGGCGGCGAGGTCGATGTCCAGCCGGCCGACGCGCTCCAGCGTCAGCGGATCCTTGCTCGCCGAGTCGACGCCGCTGTCGATCCAGGGGCGGGCGGCGCGGACGGCGTCGTGCGTCTCCCGGATGGCGCCGCGGGCGATGCCGAGGTCGATCGCGAGCGTCGTGAGCTGGGCGAACGGCCCGGCGATGGTCGGGTTCTCGTACTCGGTGTGCATCGGGAACACCCGGTCGGCGGGGACGCGGAGCCCCTCCAGCAGCACGGTCCCGCTGGAGGTCGCCCGTTGGCCGAACGCCGACCAGTCGTCGACCACGGTGAGTCCGTCGCTGCCGCGCTCGGCGAAGACCAGCTTCTCCAGGCCGTCCTCGTCCACCGCGAGCACCGGGATCCAGTGCGCGTACGCGGAGCCGGTGGAGTAGAACTTGCGGCCGGTGACGACGACGTCCTCCCCGTCGGAGACGAGGCGCGTCTGGATCTCGGCGACGGTCTTGCCGCCGGCCTCGGAGAACGCATTGGCGAACCGGGCGCCGCCGAGCACGAGGTCGAAGAAGAACGCCTGCTGCTGCGCGGTCCCGGACAGCCGGATGTCCTCGACGAGGCAGAAGTGGTTCTGCGGGATCTGCCCGAGCGACGGCTCCACCGCGGACACGGTCGCGATCACGTCGGCGAGCGTGGCGTGCGACACCTCGGCGCCGCCGAAGGCGCGCGGGACGGTGATCGCCCACAGGCCACTGCCGCTGAACGCGTCGACGACCTCGTCCGGGATGCGCCGCTCCGCGTCGATCTGCGCGGCGTAGGGCCGCACCGACTCGGCGAAGTCCCTGGCGACGGCACGCGCCTCCGCATCCGAGGCGATGACGCGGACGCGCGGCGGGGCGGAGGTGACGGCGGTGTCGCTGGCCATGACGGATCCTTCGGTTCGAGGGCAGGGCCGAGCCACGTCGCGCGGCTCGCTGCCGGAACGCTACCGGGCACGCGCCCTCCGCTGCTCGCGCGCCGAAACGTGCGTTAACAGAGGGCGCCCGCCCGGTGCAGCGGACCCGTCGACGGCGACTACGACACCGGCGCCGGGGCGCTCTTCTCGTCCTCCTCGGTGGCAGCGCCGCGGAACTGGGTCATGTACAGGTCGTAGTACGCGCCCTTCCTCTCCAGCAGCGTCGCGTGGTCGCCCTGCTCGACGATGCGCCCGTTCTCCATCACCAGGATCGTGTGCGCGTCCCGGATGGTGGAGAGCCGGTGGGCGATCACGAACGAGGTGCGGTCGCTGCGCAGCGCGGCCATCGCGTGCTGCACGAGCAGCTCGGTGCGGGTGTCCACCGACGAGGTCGCCTCGTCGAGGATGAGCAGCGACGGGTTCGCGATGAACGCCCGCGCGATCGTCAGCAGCTGGCGCTCGCCGGCCGAGACGTTGCTGCCGTCGGCCTCGATCATGGTGTCGTAGCCGTCCGGCAGCTGGCGGACGAAGCGGTCGACCATGGTCGCCTTCGCCGCGGCGATCACCTCGTCGTCGGTGGCGTCCAGCCGGCCGTAGCGGATGTTCTCGCGGATCGTCCCGGAGAACAGCCACGCGTCCTGCAGCACCATGCCGACCTGGCTGCGCAGCTCAGCGCGGGACAGCTCGGTGGTGTCGATGCCGTCCAGCCGGATGGTGCCGCCGTTCAGCTCGTAGAAGCGCATGATGAGGTTCACCAGCGTCGTCTTCCCGGCGCCGGTCGGACCGACGATCGCGACCGTGTGGCCCGGTTCGACGGACAGCGACAGGTCGCGGATGAGCTCGGTCTCCTGGTCGTAGGAGAAGTCGACGTGGTCGAGCTCGACGCGGCCGTTCGCGCGCTCCGGCAGGTGCTGCGTGTCCGACTCCGGGATCTGCTCCTCCGCGTCCAGGAACTCGAACGTGCGCTCGGCCGACGCGACACCGGACTGCAGCATGTTCGCCATGCCGGCGATCTGCCCGATCGGCTGCGAGAACTCGCGCGAGTACTGGATGAAGGCGGTCGCGTCGCCGATGGTCATCTGGCCGGCGGCGACGCGCAGGCCGCCGACGACCGCGATGAGCACGTAGGAGAGGTAGGAGACGAAGTTCATCGCCGGCATGATCA
>NZ_JBQCGZ010000075.1:0-15340 GCF_051955155.1 Leifsonia sp. | reverse complement strand
CGTGAACCGGTTGCTGACGGCCGCGGAATGGACGAGCACGTCCAGCCGGTCGAGTGAGCGGACGAGCGTCGCGAGCGAGTCGAGGTCGAGGAGGTCGCAGGCGATCGGGCGCACCTCCGGAATCTCCCCAAGTTTCTGCAGCGCCGTGAGGCTCCGGCCCAGGGCGACGACCGTGTGATCGGTGACGAGGGCGCGCACGATGGCGCCGCCGATGCCGCCGGTCGCTCCGGTGACGAGCGCGACAGGTCGTGTGGAGGCGGTCATGAAGCTTCGATCTCGGTGCGGTCGCCGGACCAGAGGGTGTGGAAGGTGCCGTCCTTGTCGATGCGCTTGTAGGTGTGCGCGCCGAAGAAGTCGCGCTGGCCCTGCACGAGCGCGGCCGGGAGGCGGTGCTGGGCGAGCGAGTCGTAGTACGACAGCGCCGCGCCGAAGCCCGGAATCGGGACGCCGGAGAGCGCGGCGGTCGCCACCACGCGGCGCCAGGCGGCCTCGCCCTCGCGGACGGCGTCGGCGAAGTACGGCGCCTCCAGCAGGGTCGCGATGTCCGGGTTCTCGTCGTACGCGTCCGCGATCCGGTTCAGGAACTGCGCGCGGATGATGCAGCCGCCGCGCCAGATCTTCGCGATCTTGTCCTTGTTGATGTTCCAGCCGTACTTCTCGGCACCGGCGATGATCGCATCGAAGCCCTGCGCATACGCGACGACCTTCGACGCGTACAGCGCCTTGGACACGTCGTCGGCGAACGCCTCCACGTCGGACGCCTTCTGCACCTCCGGCCGCGACTGGATGGTCGCCTGCACCGCCGCGCGCTGCGCCGGCTTCGAGGACACGGCGCGGGCGAACACCGCCTCCGCGATGCCGCCGACCGGGATGCCCAGGTCGAGCGCGTTCTGCACCGTCCAGACGCCGGTGCCCTTCGACCCGGCCTGGTCCAGGACGATGTCCACGAACGGCTTGCCCGTCTCCGCGTCCACCTGGCGCAGCACCTCGGCGGTGATCTCGATCAGGTAGGACTCCAGGTAGCCGTTGTTCCACTCGGAGAACACGTCCGCGATCTGCGCCGGCTCCAGGCCCCCGACGGTGCGGAGCAGGTCGTAGGCCTCGGCGATCAGCTGCATGTCGGCGTACTCGATGCCGTTGTGGATCATCTTAACGAAGTGGCCGGCACCGTCGGTTCCGACGTGCGTCACACACGGCTCGCCCTCGGCCACCGCCGCGATCGAGGCGAGGATCGGGCCGAGCGTCTTGTACGACTCCTCCGACCCGCCCGGCATGATCGACGGGCCCTTCAGCGCGCCCTCCTCACCGCCGGAGATCCCGGTGCCGACGAAGTGGATGCCCGTTGCCGCCACCCGCTTCTCGCGCTCGATGGTGTCCAGGAAGTTCGCGTTGCCGCCATCCACGATGATGTCTCCCGGCTCGAACCGCTCCACCAGCTGATCGATCACCGCGTCCGTGCCCTTCCCGGCCTGGACCATGATGATCGCCGTGCGCGGCTTCGCGAGCGACGCGACGAAGTCGTCGATCGACTCCGAGGCCACGAACCCGGCCTCCGGATGCTCGGTGATGAGCTCCTCGGTGCGCGCGTACGTGCGGTTGTAGACGGCGACCGTGTTGCCCTCGCGCGAGGCGAGGTTGCGGGCCAGATTCGACCCCATCACAGCCAGACCGACGACTCCGATGTTGGCCGTTGCGTGGTTCTCGGGCACGGAGGACTCCTTCGTTGAGCGTGTTTGGGTCCAGCGTAGCCTGGGGCCCGGCCGCTCTCCCCCGTGTGACGCTCGCTTGCAATCGCACCGGGCGGCGCTCACACTCGAAGGCGTGACGTTCGAGGAGCATCCGGAGCTGGCGGAGTACGACCCGCACGAGCGTCCGCTGCGCGGCCGGCGCCGCACGATCGCCACCCGCGTGTTCGTGATCGTCGCCCTCGGCGCGCTGCTGCTGCCCGGGATCCTGCTGACGATCAGCATCCAGACGGAGACGGCCGGCTACACCTGCGACGTCTACGCACGGCACTACGAGCCGGACTCCGTCGGCTCGTCCGCGCGCTTCGAGCTGTTCGCACCCGCCGGCCCCGGCTGGCAGTGCTACGCGCTGAACACCGAGGGCGACACGACCTTCGTCGCGCCGCTCGGCCTCATCCCCTCCGCCCCGCACGCGCTCCGCTGAGCGCCGACGGGGCGCAGGTCACGCGGCGCCGTCGAACATCGAGGTGACGGAGCCGTCCGTGAAGACCTGCTCGATCGCGTCCGCGAGCAGCGGTGCGATCGGCAGCACGGTCAGCTTGTCCCAGCGCTTGTGCTCCGGCAGCGGCAGCGTGTCCGTGACGACGACCGAGTCGATCACATCGGACTGCAGCAGCTCGACCGCCGGGTCGCTGAACACCGCGTGGGTCGCGGCGACGACGACGCCGGTCGCGCCGTTGGCCTTCAGCGCCTCCGCGGCCTTGACGATGGTGCGGCCGGTGTCGATCAGGTCGTCCACGAGCAGGCAGACGCGGCCCTTCACATCGCCGACGATCTCGTGCACGGAGACCTGGTTCGGGACCAGCGGGTCGCGGCGCTTGTGGATGATCGCGAGCGGCGCATCCAGCTTGTCGCTCCAGATGTCGGCGACGCGGACGCGGCCCATGTCCGGGGACACTACGGTCAGCGTCTTGGGGTCGAGCTCGCGGCGCATGTGCTCGAGCAGCACCGGCATGGCGAAGAGGTGGTCGACGGGACCGTCGAAGAAGCCCTGGATCTGCGCGGCGTGCAGGTCGACCGACATGATGCGGTCGGCGCCGGCGGCCTTGAACAGGTCGGCGACGAGGCGGGCGGAGATCGGCTCGCGGCCGCGGCCCTTCTTGTCCTGGCGCGCGTACGGGTAGAACGGCGCGACGACGGTGATCCGCTTGGCGGACGCGCGCTTGAGCGCATCCACCATGATGAGCTGCTCCATGAGCCACTCGTTGATCGGCGAGGTGTGCGACTGGATCACGAACGCGTCGGAGCCGCGCACGCTCTCGTCGAACCGCGCGTAGATCTCGCCGTTGGCGAAGGTGCGGGCGTCGGTGGGGACCAGCTCGCTGCCGAGGCACTCGGCGATCTGCTGGGCGAGCTCGGGATGCGCACGCCCCGAGATCAGAACAAGTCGTTTCTGGCCGGTGGCGGTGATCCCTGACACTTACTCTCCACTCTGTTGGCCGGCACTGCCTTCCGCAGCTCTGGCGGCGTCCGTGCCCGGCCGCTTCTGCGCGACCCAGCCTTCGATGTTCCGTTGTGGGGCGACGGTGATGGCGAGGGAACCCGCCGGCACGTCCTTGCGGACGACGGTTCCGGCCCCGGTGTACGCTCCGTCACCCATCCTAACGGGCGCGACGAACACCGTGTTCGTGCTCGCCCGCACGTGCGAGCCGATCTCGGTGCGGTGCTTGTTCACGCCGTCGTAGTTGGCGGTGATGACGCCGGCGCCGAGGTTCGACTTCTCGCCGACCGTCGCGTCCCCGACGTAGTTGAAGTGCGCGAGCTTGGTGCCGTCGCCGATGACCGCGTTCTTGGTCTCGACGAAGGTGCCGATCTTGCCGGAGGCGCCGAGCACCGTCCCCGGCCGGAGGTACGCGAACGGCCCGACCGTGGAGCCGGCGCCGATCACCGCGAGCGTCGCGTCGGTGCGCTTGACCGTCGCACCCTCGCCGATCTCGCAGTCCAGCAGCGTGGTGTCCGGGCCGATCACGGCGCCGGTCTCGACGACGGTCGCGCCGCGCAGCTGGGTGCCGGGCAGGATGGTCGTGTCCGGCGCGAGCTTCACCTTCACGTCGATCCAGGTCGTCGCCGGGTCCTGCACGGTCACGCCGGCGAGCTGCCAGGTGCGCACGATAAGCGCGTTCAGCTTCGCCGCCGCCTCGCTCAGCTGGGCGCGGTCGTTGATGCCCTCGACCAGCCAGGACTCGGAGACCGGGAGAGCGTCCACGTCGAAGCCGGCCTCGCGCAGCAGGCCGATCACGTCGGTCAGGTACTTCTCGCCCTGCGCGTTGTCCGTGGTCACGGCGGCGAGCGTGTCGCGGAGCGCAGCGGCGCCGAACACGTAGATGCCGGCGTTGATCTCGCCGATGGCGCGCTCCGTCTCGGTCGCGTCCTTGTGCTCCACGATCCGGTCGAGGTGGCCCTCGGGGGTGCGGACGATGCGGCCGTAGCCGGTGGCGTCCGCGGGGAAGGAGGAGAGGATGGTCGCCGCGGCGCCGCCCGCGCGGTGCGAGGCGATGAGGCCGCGCAGCGTCCCGGCGTCCAGCAGCGGCACGTCCCCGTTGACGACGAGCACGTCGCCGGCGAAGTCGTCCGGCAGGGCGGCGAGCGCCTGCTCGACGGCGCGCCCTGTGCCGGGGATCTCGTCCTGATCGACGATGGCCGCCTCCGGCAGCTCCGCCTCGATCACCTCGGCGAGCCGGTCGCGCTCGTGGCGCACAACGGCGACGACGTGCCCGGCGTCGAGCGCCTGGGCGGTCTCCAGCACGTGCGCGACGATCGGGATGCCGCCCAGCGGGTGCAGGAGCTTGGGCGTCGCGGACTTCATCCGGGTGCCCTGCCCTGCCGCGAGGACGACGATGGCGAGGTTCTGGTCGGTCATGATTCTCCGTGACGGGTCGGGGACTTCGTTGGGCTCGGCTCCGCCTCCAGGACTCGAACCTAGACCTCACAGCTCCAAAGGCTGTCGTGCTGCCATTACACCAAGGCGGACCGCGCAACGCGCACCCACCAGTCTGCCAGACCGCCCCCGCGCCGGCCTGCCGCCCCGCTCTGGGCGTCCACGGGTGAGAACCTGAGGAAATCCCGGCGGAGCGGCGACATCATGTCACCACTCGACGAGCCGGGAACCCCGGGCAATAGGATGGAGGGATGGTGGACGCGCGTGATGGCAGCCCGCGGGCGGCCGCTGCCCGGGACGAGGTGGACCGCATCGTCGGCGCGTGGCTGCGCGAGCGTCCCGACCTCGACTTCTCCCCGCTGCAGGTGCTCTCGCGCGTCGACCGGCTCTCCCGGCACCTGGACCGGGCCAGGCGCAGCGCGTTCGACCGCTCGGACCTGGACTCGTGGGAGTTCGACGTGCTGTCCGCGCTCCGCCGCGCCGGCTCGCCCTACCAACTGAGCCCGAAGGCGCTGCTGCAGCAGACCCTCGTCTCCTCCGGCACCATGACCAACCGCATCGACCGCCTGGTCTCGCGCGGCCTCGTCGAGCGCCGCACCGACCCCAACGACGGCCGCGGCATCCTCGTGCAGATGACCGCGCAGGGACTCGCCCGCGTCGACGCCGCGATCACGCGCCTGGTGGATGCCGAGGCCGACCTGCTGGACGGCCTGTCCGCGGTCGAGCAGGAGCGGCTGGCCGGGCTGCTGCGCAAGCTCAGCCTCGGCTTCGACGCCGGCGCCTGAGCGTGCCCAGCGCACGCCTGCCGCACTCCCAGGAGACCGTTATCGGCCTCTCATAAACTCGCAGGCGATGAAACTCTCCCGACTGAAACGACTGCCGTCTCGCGTCAAGCGCGCTGCCCGCTTCGAGATCCACGCGCACTGGCGCCGGCAGCCGATCGTCCTCGGGTCCGTCTTCTACGAGTCCTTCTCCGGCAACGGGATGCTGGACAACCCGGAGGCGCTCTTCCGCGAGCTGCTCGCCGCGCCCGATCTCGCCCACCTCACGCACATCTGGGCGCTCTCCGACCTGCACACCTACCGTGCGGCGGTCGAGGAGTTCGCCGACGACCCGCGCGTCAGCTTCGTGCGCTACGGCTCCGCCGCCTACTACCGCGCGCTCGCCACCAGCCAGTACCTGGTCAACAACGCCACCTTCCCGTTCGATTTCTCGAAGCGTCCCGGCCAGGTGTACCTGAACACCTGGCACGGCACCCCGCTCAAGCGGATGGGCTACGACATCGAGGACGGCGCGCTCGGCACGGCGAACATCGTCCGCAACTTCGTCCAGGCCGACTACCTGCTGGCCGCGAACCCGTTCATGGCCGAGCAGATGTACCAGACCGGCTACAAGCTGACCGGCATCTACCGCGGCGCGCTCGTCGAGGAGGGCTACCCGCGCATCGACCGGCAGTTCCTGGACGACGCGGGCCGCGCCGAGGTGCGCGCGCAGCTGACCGAGGCGGGCATCCCGCTCGGCGACCGCAAGATCGTGCTCTACGCGCCCACCTGGAAGGGGCAGACCTTCGGCCGGCCGGAGGACGACCTGGATGCGCTGCTCGCGCACATCGCCCAGGTGGAGGAGCGCATCGACACGAGCCGGTACGCGGTGCTGCTGAAGACCCACCAGACCGTGCACGCGATGGCGGCCGACCGCCCGGAGCTGAAGCGGATGCTCGTGCCCAACGAGATCCCGACCAACCAGGTGCTCGGCGTCACGGACATCCTGGTCTCGGACTACTCGAGCATCTTCTTCGACTTCCTGCAGACCGGGCGCCCGATCCTGTTCTTCACCCCGGACCTCGCCGACTACGCCGGCACCCGCGGCCTCTACTTCGAGCCCGACGAGTGGCCGGGCCCCGTGCTCTCCTCCGCGCGCGAGCTCGGCGACGCGGTCGCCGCCATCGCCGCCGACGGCGACGCCGTCCCGGAGGAGGCGCGCGAGCGCTACGCCGCCATGCGCGCCCGGTTCACGCCGCACGAGGACGGCCACGCCTCCGCCCGGATCGCCGACATCGTCTTCCGCGGCAAGCGGGACGGCTACCGGCTGCGCACCGACCTCGCCGACGACGGCCGCGAGAAGATCCTGCTGTACCTGGGCGGGATGCGCCCGAACGGCATCACCACATCCGCGCTGAACCTGCTCAACAACCTCGACCACGACCGCTACGACGTCTCCGCGTTCTTCGCGCAGAGCCGCTCGGGCGCCGCGATCGCCAAGCAGCGCCAGATCCATCCCGCCGTCCGCCAGTTCCCGCGCGTCGGCGGCATGAACGGCGCCAAGCTGCGGCACCTCGCCCGGCACCTCGACTTCCGCCGAGGCCGCACCGCGCGGCACGCGGACGACCCGGCGCAGAACGCACTGTGGGACGACGAGTGGTACCGCTGCTTCGGCGACAGCCGCTTCGACTACGTCGTCGACTTCTCCGGCTACGGCCCGTTCTGGGCGATCCTGCTACTGCACTCCCCCGACGCCCAGCGCGCCATCTGGATGCACAACGACCTGGCGGCGGACGCCCACCGCGAGGTCAACGGCGAGAAGCGGATGCTGCACAGCCTCACCCAGCTCTTCACGCTGTACGCGGAGTACGACCACCTGGTGTCGGTGTCGCCGACGCTGTCCGAGGTCAACCGCGCCTCGCTCGCCGAGTACGCGCCGGCGGAGAAGTTCCGTTCGGCGCTGAACACGGTGGACGGCGAGCACATCCTGGAGAGCGCGCGCGAGGACCTGCACGAGCTGAGCTTCGACGAGGAGACCGGCAGCATCCCGGACTGGGCCGAGCTGCTGCTCGCACCGGACGACGACGTGACGACCTTCGTGAACGTCGGCCGGCTCTCGCCCGAGAAGAACCAGACGCGGCTGATCCGGGCGTTCGCGTCCGTGCACGCCGAGAACCCGAAGACGCGCCTGCTGATCGTCGGCTCCGGGCCGCTCGCCGGCGACCTCGAGGCGCTCGTCGCCTCGCTGGGCCTCACCGGGTCGGTGTTCCTGACCGGGATGCAGCGCAACCCGCACGCGATCATGGCCAAGGCGGACTGCTTCGTCCTCTCCAGCGACTACGAGGGCCAGCCGATGGTGATCCTGGAGGCGCTGGTGCTGGGCCTGCCGATCGTGACGGTCGAGTTCGCCTCGGCGAAGAACGCGCTCCCGGAGGGCAGCGGCCTCGTGGTCCCGCAGACCGAGGAGGGCGTCGCGGACGGCCTGCGCGCGTTCCTCGCCGGGCGCGTCCCCGCGTCGGACTTCGACTGGCCCGCCTACAACCGCAAGGCCGTGGCCCAGTTCTACGCCGCGATCGGCGCCGTCCCCGCCCCCGCCGAACTCCCCTAGCAGCCGAGTACGCAGAAAGTAGGCCCGAAACGGCCGAGTACGCAGAGAATCTGCGTACTCGACTGCTTCAGGCGCGGGCGGTGAGGGCGGCGAGGTCGAGGCCGGAGGGGAGCTCGCCGTAGAGGGAGCCGCGGTCGGGACCCAGGCGCGCGGCCACGAACGCGTCGCCGACGGCAGAGGGGGCGTTCCGCAGCAGCAGCGCGGCCTGGAGCGCCGTCGCGAGCGCTGCGGCGAGCGGCCGCGCGCTCTCCTCGGTCGCCCCGGCGAGCCGCGACCGAAGCGCGTCGTGATGCGCGTCGAAGAGCGGATGCGCTCCGCGCGCGAGCGCGAGCTCCGCGTCGAACGCCGCCACCGACTCCGGCTCCCTGGCGATCGCCCGCAGCGCGTCCAGCGCGATCACGTTCCCCGATCCCTCCCAGATCGCCATCACCGGCTGCTCGCGGTAGCGCCTGGCGAGCGGGAACGCCTCCGTGTAGCCGTTCCCACCCAGGCACTCGAGCGCCTCGTACGCGTGCCCCGGCCCGCGCTTGCACACCCAGTACTTGGTGACCGCCGTCGCCAGCCGGCGGAACGCGACGTCGGACGCCGGTGCGTCGTCGTCGTGCGCCCGCGCGAGCCGCAGCGCGACCGCGGTCGCGGCCTCCGACTCCAACGCCAGGTCGGCGAGCACGGCCGTCATCGCGGGCTGCTCGATCAGCCGACGCCCGAACGCTGCCCGGTGCCGCACGTGCCAGGCCGCCTCCGCCACGGCCTGGCGCATCCCGGCGGCGCTGCCCAGAATGCAGTCGAGCCGGGTGCGGTTGACCATCTCCAGGATGGTGCGCACCCCGCGTCCCTCCTCGCCGAGCAGGTAGCCGACCGTCCCGTCGAACTCGACCTCGCTGGACGCGTTCGACCGGTTGCCGAGCTTGTCCTTCAGCCGCTGGATGAGGAACGGGTTGCGCGCGCCGTCCTCCAGCACGCGCGGGACGACGAAGCAGCCGAGTCCGGCCGCCGTCTGGGCGAGCACGAGGAACGCGTCCGACATCGGCGCCGAGCAGAACCACTTGTGCCCGGTAAGCAGCCAGCGCCCGTCGCCGTCGGCGAGCGCGCGGGTCGTGTTGGCGCGCACGTCGGAGCCGCCCTGCTTCTCGGTCATCGCCATGCCGAACAGCGCCGAGCCCTTACCTGCGGCGAGCGCGGGATCGTACGAGCGGCTGAGCAGCCGCGGCACCCACTCCCCCGCGAGCTCCGGCGCCGCGCCCAGCGCCGCGACCGCGGCGTGCGTCATCGACACCGGGCAGGCGTGCCCCGGCTCCACCTGCGCGAACAGCATGAACGTCGCCGCACGCGCCACGTTCGCGCCCGGTCGTGGTTCCGCCCACGCCGAGGTGTGCGCGCCGGCCGCGACCGCCGCGCCGAGGATGCGGTGGTAGCCGTCGTCGTACTCGACCTCGTCGATGCGGTTGCCCCAGCGGTCGAAGGAGCGCAGCTGCGGCTCGCGCACGTTGGCCCGCTCCGCGTCCTCCTGGAACGCCGCGGATCCCACCAGCCGCCCGACAGCGCCGAGGTCGCTCAGCGCCCACTCCGCGTCGTGGCGTCCGACCGCCTCCCGCAGCGGCGTGTTCGCCGCGAACTCGTCGAGGTCGACGCGCGGGGGCGCCTGGTTCACGACCGTGTGAGTGCCCATGTCCGCAGAGTCTAATGTGGAGCCGGTGCGCATCCCCCAGACCATCGACGGCGACCGCGTGCGGCTGCGCCCGTGGCGGGACGACGACGCCGGCTTCGCGTTCGACCTCTACTCGCGGTGGGAGGTCGCGCGCTTCCTCGGCCGCACGCCCGCCGTGATGTCCGACCCCGCGGAGGCGCAGCGCCGCGTCGCCCGGCTGCGCGCGCTGGAGGACGACCTGCGCTGCTTCCGCGTCGTGACCGTCGCCGGCACCGGCGAGCCGGTCGGCGCCGTGATGCTGCAGCCCATTCCCCTCTCCGGCCCGACCGAGCCGCTTCGGCCCTCCGGCGACACCGAGATCGGCTGGCACTTCCACCCCGGCCACTGGGGGCACGGCTACGCGAGCGAGGCAGCCGGCCTGCTGCTGGAGACCGCCCTGGCCGACGGCCTTCCCCGCGTCGTGGCGGTGACCTACCCGGAGAACACCGCATCCCAGCGCGTGTGCGAGCGGATCGGGATGCACCGCCTCGGTGTGACCGACGCCTACTACAACGTGCGGATGGAGCTGTTCGCGCGGGAGGCCTGACGCGTCCCCGCCATCCGTTCCGGAGTTCTTCACACCTCCGCCCGGCGTGTCGCGTGCACAACTCGGGAAGCGATGGCAGGGCGGGAGGCCTGAGCCGCGGTCCCGTACCCTGGAGGCATATGGCACACCTCCTCGGGGCCGAGGCCCTGCACCTGGAATTCCCGACCCGCATCGTCTTCGACTCCGTCTCGCTCGGCGTCGACGACGGCGACCGCATCGGCATCGTCGGCCGCAACGGCGACGGCAAGTCGAGCCTGCTCGGGATGCTCGCCGGTCGGCTCTCCCCCGACTCCGGCCGGGTCACCGTGCGGGGCGGCGTGCGCATCGGCGTCCTCGACCAGGGCGACACCCTCGCCGACGACGACACCGTCGGCCACGCGGTCGTCGGCGACGCCGCCGAGCACGAGTGGGCGGGCGACCCGCGGGTCCGGGATGTCATCGGCGGCCTGATCGGCGACCTGGACTGGGAGGCGACGCTCGCAACGCTCTCGGGCGGACAGCGCCGCCGGGTCGCTCTCGCCCGGCTGCTCGCGGGCGACTGGGACGTGCTGGCGCTCGACGAGCCGACGAACCACCTGGACGTCGAGGCGATCTCCTGGCTGGCCGAGCACCTCAAGCGCCGCTGGTCCGCCGGCACCGGCGGCCTGCTCGTCGTCACGCACGACCGCTGGTTCCTGGACGAGGTCTGCACGACCACGTGGGAGGTGCACGACCGGATCGTGGAGCCGTTCGAGGGCGGCTACGCGGCGTACATCCTGCAACGGGTCGAGCGCGACCGGCAGGCCGCGGCGATCGAGGCGCGACGCCAGAACCTGGCGCGCAAGGAGCTCGCGTGGCTGCGCCGCGGGGCGCCGGCGCGCACGTCGAAGCCGAAGTTCCGCATCGAGGCGGCGAACACCCTGATCGCGGACGTGCCGGAGATCCGGGACGGCGTCTCGCTGCGCTCGCTGGCCGTGTCCCGGCTCGGCAAGGACGTCGTCGACCTGCTCGACGCCTCCGTCGTCTACGGCGACCGGGAGGTGCTGCACCAGGTCGAGTGGCGGATCGCCCCCGGAGAGCGCACGGGCATCCTCGGCGTGAACGGCGCGGGGAAGTCCACCCTGCTCGGCATGATCGCCGGCACCGTCGAGCCGACCGCGGGCCGCGTCAAGCGCGGCAAGACCGTGCGCGTCGCCACGCTCACGCAGCGGATGGACGAGCTCGAGGAGCACCTGGAGGACCCGGTGCGCGTCGTCATCTCCCGGCTCAACACCAGCTACACCATCGGCTCCGGATCGAAGGCGCAGGAGCTCACGCCCGGCCAGCTGCTGGAGCGGATGGGCTTCGCCAGCGCCCAGCTGTCGACGCCGGTCAAGGACCTCTCGGGAGGCCAGCGCCGGCGGCTGCAGCTGCTGCTCATCCTGCTCGACCAGCCGAACGTGCTGATCCTCGACGAGCCGACAAACGACCTGGACACCGACATGCTCGCGGCCATCGAGGACCTCCTGGACTCGTGGGCGGGGACGCTGATCGTCGTGTCCCACGACCGCTACTTCATCGAGCGCGTCACCGACCAGCAGTACGCCATCCTCGACGGCCGGCTGCGACACCTGCCGGGCGGCGTGGACGAGTACCTGCGGCTGCGGCACGATCAGCGCCGCCGCGCGGCCGAGCGGCCCGCGACCAGCGCACCGGCGTCCGCCGCACAGACCCCCGGCCTCTCGGGAGCCGAGCTGCGCGCCGCCCAGAAGGAGGTCGCCGCCATCGAGCGCCGCCTCGCCAAGCTCGCCGAGCAGATCGACGCCCGGCGGACGGCGCTGGCGGACCACGACCAGTCCGACTACGTCGGGCTCGGCGAGAAGATGGCCGCCATCCGGGAGCTGGAGCAGGAGACGGAGAAGCTCGAGGAGCGCTGGCTGGACCTCAGCGAGCGGATCTGACGCGCCCCTGCGGGCGCCCGTCGCCCCCAGGACGGGGGAAGCCGGACCGTCTGCCCGGTATGGGATGATGTGTCGAATCGGTCCGCGCAACGACCCGACCGGCGCGGGCGGGATGGGGTTGGCACGTGCCGGACGAGGCGTCGCTCAGGCCGCTCTTCGGCCGCGACCGGGCGAGGGAGACGATCCTCCTGGTCGCCCACCGAGCGCTCGAGACCGGCGGAGCCCTGCTGGTCACCGGTGAGGCCGGCCTCGGCAAGACCGCCCTGCTCGCCGACGTCGCGCAGCGCCTGGAGGGCTGGACGGTGCTGTGCGCGCACGCCGACTCCTTCGAGTCCGACCTCGCCTACGCGACCGTCGAGACGCTGATCCGCGGGCTCGGCGGCGGGCAGGTGCTCCGGCCGCCCGCGCCTGGCGACGACGCCCTCACCGTCGGCCGGCTGCTGCTGGACGCCATCGACGCGATCGCCGGCCCGGTCTGCCTGATCATCGACGACGCGCAGTGGGTGGACGAGCCGTCCGCCAGGGCCCTGCGCTTCGTGGTGCGCAGGCTCTCGGATCGCGGCTTCCTGTTCACCGCGGCGACGCGGCCGCAGCCGAACGGCGTCGCCGCCCTGTTCGACGACCTCGCGGCCGCCACCGTCAACCACGCACGCATCGACCTGACCCCGCTGACCGTCTCCGACACGCAGGACCTCGCGATGCACGTGCTCGGGCATGCCATCTCGCGACGGACCGCCACGCGCCTGACCGAGGCGACCCAGGGCTCTCCACTGCTGCTGAGCGTGCTGCTCGGCCAGCTGCGCGACAGTTTCGCGCAGGCGCTGCACCCCGCAGGCTGGGACCTGCCGGGCACGGCGATCCAGCCCCTCGGCACCGCGATCTCGGCGGCGCTGGAGGGAGCGGATCCGTCGGTGCGCACCGCCGCCGAGCTGGTCGCCGTGCTCCGCGACCCGTTGCCACTGCCGCTCGTCGGCACGATCGCCGACGGCCTCGGGATGACCATCGACGCCCCGGGCGCCGCCTCGCGCGGACTGGTGCTCGCGCGCCAGCGCGACGGCGTGCTGTGGGTGGAGCCGGCGCACGCCCTGCTCGCCGACGCCCTCGCCGCCGAGCTGACCGTGGAGCGCCGGGTGGACATCCACCGCGTCGCCTCGTTCGTGCTGAGCGGCCACCGGGCGCTCCGGCACCGGGTGGAGGCGGCCGACCGCGCCGACCCGACGCTGGTCGACGAGCTGCTGTCCGCCGCGCTGGCCGCCGCCGACCAGGGGCAGGCGGAGCAGGCGATGAGCTACGCCCGCTCGGCGGCGCATCTCGCCTCCGACCGCGAGCAGGAGCGGGCGCTGCTGGAGCTGGGGCTGCTGGCGATGCGGTTCCGCCAGCACGAGCGCGTGCTCGACCTGCGTCCCGCGATCGAGGCGCTGCCGCCCTCGCGGACCAGGGACGCGGTGCTGCTGGAGCTGCGCACGCTCTCGCGCGACGTCCCCGGCGCGCTGGAGCTCGCGCTCGCGATCGAGGCCGCCCCCGCGACGACGCCCGACGAGCGCGCGATCCGCACGCACGTCGCCGAGGCGCTGCCCAAGGTGCTGATGGCGATGGGCGATTTCGCCGGGGTGCTCGACCACCTGGAGGTCGCGCGGGTCCACATCGCGGAGTGCCCGCGGCCGGAGGAGGTGTCGGACCCGGCGCTGCGCTGGCTCGCCGAGCCGGAGGAGCACCTGGTGCGGCTGCTCGGCTGGGCGCTGAACTCGGCGGCGCACTCGCGGCGGCCCGACCTGTTCGAGCCGCTCACGCGCGAGCTCGACGCGCTGCTGGCGGGCTACGAGTCGCCTGCGGCGGTGGACGCGTTCGTGTCGCGCTCCCGGGTGTCTGTGCTCGGAGGGCACATCGAGCAGGCACGGGCCGATCTCGCCCGCGCGAACGAGCTGGTGCGGCGGTTCCCGTCGAGCTGGACGGCGGGCTTCGCGCGCACGATCTACGCACACATCCTCTTCCTGGTCGGCGAGTGGGACGAGTCGGTCACACTGGCCGACACCGCCGTCGCGCTCGCCCTGGACGAGACCGACCTGTCCTGCTGGCCCATCGCGCTCTGGACGTCGACGCTGGTCCGCGCCGGGCGCGGCGAGGCGGAGGCCGTGGAGACCAGGCTCGCCTCGGCCGCGAAATCGGACCCGCGCATCACCGGGTCCTACGACGGCGACCTGCCGTTCATCGCGCGCGCAGAGCTGGCCAGGGCGCTGGGCCGCCCGGAGGAGCAGCTGCGCGCGACCGAGGACGCCGAGACCGCAGCGACGCGCGGGTCGACGCTCGGCTGGCTCAGCTACCGCGTGGACGCGCTGGCCGCGCTCGGCCGCGCCGAGGAGGCCCGCGCGGCGTACGAGCGCTGCGCGGCGCCCGGCATGTGGCGTCCGTACTACGGGTCGCTGCGCTGGCTGGAGGGCCGGGTGCGGGAGGCGGAGGGCGCCACGGCCGACGCCGCGGCCGCCTACCGGGACGCCGCGGCGGACGGGCGCTTCCCGTTCCCCCAGGCGGTCGCCGCGCTGGACGCGGGACGGCTGCTCGCCCCGAGCGACCCGGCCGCGGCGAACGACCTCCTGGAGCAGGCCGCGGAGGTCTTCCGCCGGCTGGGCGCCGGTGGCTACCTCGCCCGCACCGCGCACGCGCTCGACGAGGTGCGCGCCGCGGGACGCCGGACCGAGCCGCAGGAGGGCTCGACCAGGGACGACCCGCTCGCGTCGCTGACGACCCGCGAGCGGCAGGTGGCGTACGCGCTGGCCGCGGGGATGACGAACAAGGAGATCGCCGAGCGGCTCTACGTCTCCGTGACGACGGTCAACTTCCACGTGCGCAACATTCTGGCCAAACTGGGCCTCCGCTCGCGCCGCGACCTGCGCGCGCTCGGCCTCTCGCGAAGGCGACCCGTCAAGAGTTGACGGTTTTCCCGTCCCCCGCTTGGAGGACACGAACGGCCGCCGCTAGCGTTGAAGACACCTGGGATGCCCGACCAGCTCCCGCGGAAACGCTTCCACTACGAATCGTCTCAACCCGACGTGGGGTGCGCGGTCGGGCATCCTCGGGCAACGTCGGAACGGTGCCCCGCTCCGCTGCCCTCGACGCCCACCTCACGCCTCGCCGCTAGGACTCCCCGGACCCCGTCGTCGGCGCCGGACTCGGCGCGTCCGGGTCCGTGTCCGGGGT
>NZ_JBQCGZ010000074.1:0-16599 GCF_051955155.1 Leifsonia sp. | reverse complement strand
CCCCAAGGGGGCCCCCCCGCCCCCCCCCACACAAAACCCGGCGCGACTGGGGGCAACGCGCCCGGTTTTGCGTGTGCGGGGCGCCCTGCGGTCAGACGGTGGCGGTGGCGCGCGCGGGGACGGGGGTGAGCTGGTCGACGTCGCGGGCGGCGCCCTTGTCGGCGGACAGCGCGAGGGCGGCGTAGGCGCGCAGCGCGGCCGAGACCGGGCGGTCGCGGTCCACGGGGCGGTAGCCGGCGCCGGCCTCGAGCGCCTCGCGGCGGGCGTCCAGCACGGCGTCCGGCACCTCCAGGCGGATGGCACGGCTGTGCACGTCGATGCTGATGGTGTCGCCGTCCTCGACGAGGGCGATCAGGCCGCCGGCCGCCGCTTCCGGCGAGACGTGCCCGATCGACAGCCCGGAGGTGCCGCCGGAGAACCGGCCGTCGGTGATCAGCGCGCACTTCGCGCCGAGGCCGCGGCCCTTGAGGAACGAGGTCGGGTAGAGCATCTCCTGCATGCCGGGGCCGCCGCGCGGGCCCTCGTAGCGGATCACGACCACGTCGCCCTCCTTCACGCGCTTGCCGAGGATCGCCTCGACCGCCGCCTCCTGCGAGTCGACGACGACGGCGGGGCCGGAGAAGGTGAGGATGCTCTCGTCCACGCCCGCGGTCTTCACGACCGCGCCGTCCGGCGCCAGGTTGCCGCGCAGGATGGCGAGGCCGCCGTCCTTCGAATACGCGTGGGCGACATCCCGGATCACGCCCGTCTCGGCATCCAGGTCGAGCTCGTGCCAGCGCTCCGACTGCGAGAACGCGGACGACGAACGCACCCCGCCGGGAGCGGCGTGGAACAGCTCGATCGCCTCTGGCGTCGCCGAGCCGCCGCGGATGTCCCAGTCGGCGAGCCAGGACGCGAGGTCGGGCGCGTGGACGCTGTGGACGCCGCGGTCGAGCAGCCCCGCGCGGTCCAGCTCGCCGAGCAGCGCGGGGACGCCGCCCGCGCGGTGCACGTCCTCCACCAGCGCGGCGCCGTTCGGGGCGACCTTCGACAGGCACGGGACGCGGCGGGAGAGCGCGTCGATGTCGGCCAGGTCGTAGTCGATCCCGCCCTCGCGCGCCGCGGCGAGCAGGTGCAGGATCGTGTTCGTCGAGCCGCCCATCGCGATGTCGAGCGCCATCGCGTTGCCGAACGCGGCGCTGGTCGCGATCGAGCGCGGCAGCACGGATGCGTCGTCCTGGTCGTAGTAGCGGTGGGCGAGCTCCACGGCGGTCGCGCCCGCCTTCTCGTACAGTGCGCGGCGGGCGGTGTGGGTGGCGAGCGTCGAGCCGTTGCCGGGCAGCCCGAGGCCGAGCGCCTCCACGAGGAAGTTCATCGAGTTGGCGGTGAACATCCCCGAGCACGAGCCGCAGGTCGGGCAGGCGTTCTCCTCGATGCGCAGCAGGTCGGTGTCGCTGACGCTGTCGTTCGCCGAGTCCGCGATGGCGGAGATGAGGTCCAGCTTGCGGACCGTGCCGTCGACCAGGGTGGTGCGGCCGCCCTCCATCGGTCCGCCGGAGACGAACACGGTCGGGATGTTTAGGCGCAGCGCTGCCAGCAGCATCCCGGGCGTGATCTTGTCGCAGTTGGAGACGCACACCAGCACGTCGGCGCAGTGCGCGTTGACCATGTACTCGACCGAGTCGGCGATCAGCTCGCGCGAGGGCAGCGAGTACAGCATCCCGCCGTGGCCCATCGCGATGCCGTCGTCGACGGCGATGGTGTTGAACTCGCGCGGGATGCCGCCCGCCTCCTGCACGGCGGCGGAGACGATGCGGCCGACGGGCTGCAGGTGGGTGTGACCGGGGACGAACTCGGTGAAGCTGTTCGCGACGGCGACGATCGGCTTTCCGAAGTCCTCGCGGGCGACGCCGGCGGCGCGCAGCAGTGCGCGGGCGCCCGCCATGTTGCGGCCGTGGGTGACAGTGCGGGAGCGGAGCTGGGGCATGCTCCCATGCTGGGTGTGTGCGCGGGGGCGCGGAAGGCGGCGCTGATACTAGTACTGAGAGCACTAGTATCGTCGCGTGACCGATGCCGACGACCGTCGCCGCGAGCTGGGCCGGTTCCTGCGCGCCAGGCGCGAGCAGGCGCCGCGCGCCGAGTACGGGCTGCCGCCGGTCGGGCGCACGCGCGACACGGGCCTGCGCCGAGAGGAGATCGCCTACCTGTCCGGTGTCAGCGTCACCTGGTACACCTGGCTGGAGCAGGGCCGCCCGATCAACCCGTCGCGCTCGGTGCTGGATGCGGTCGCCCGAACCCTGCGGCTCTCGTCTCCCGAGCACGAGTACCTGCTGTCCCTGGCCGGGTTCGGGCTTGCGCCGCCGGCGACGACGGTGGCGGTCGAGGATGCGCCCCCGCACCTGCAGCGCCTGCTGGACGCGCTCGACCCGAACCCCGCGTTCGCGCTCGCGCCGGACTGGGGCATCGTCGGCTGGAACCGGGGCTACGCCGACCTGTACCCGCGGGTGGCTGTCGTCCCGCGCGCGGAGCGGAACCTGCTCTGGCTGGTCTACACCGACCCGGCGGTGCGGGAGCTGCTCCCGGACTGGGAGGAGACGAGCGGGCGGTTCCTGGCGGAGTTCCGGGCGGAGACGGGTCCGCGATCGGGCGACGCCGCGGTGCGCGCGCTCGTGGAGCGGCTGCGCGGGGCCAGCCCGGAGTTCGCGCTCGCGTGGGAGCGCTACGACATCGGCGGGTTCGAGTCCAGGGAACGGCGCTTCCACCATCCCCGCGACGGCGACGTGCGCCTGGAGCACCACCAGCTCACCCCCGCCGACCGCCCCGACCTCCGCATCATCGCCTACACCCGCCTCCCGTGACCGGCTCCCTCGGCGAGTGGTGAGTCGTTGCGCCGACACGCCGGCGCCAAGCAGCAACGAGTCACCACTCGACGGGACGCGCTACGCGGCGACGAGGGTGGAGCGGATGACGGACGTGAAGAAGGTGAGTCCGTCCACGCCCGAGCGCATCGCGGCGGAGGTGTCCGGTCCGAAGCCCGGCTCCACGGCGTGCTCGGGGTGCGGCATCAGGCCGACGACGTTGCCGCGCTCGTTGCGCACGCCGGCGATGTCGTTGAGCGAGCCGTTCGGGTTGACGTCCTTGTAGCGGAACGTGACCAGGCCCTCGCCCTCGAGCCGCTTCAGCTCCTCGGCCGAGGCGATGAAGCCGCCCTCGCCGTTCTTCAGCGGGATGACGATCTCCTGGCCCTGCTCGAAGCCGTTCGTCCACGGCGTGTCCGCGTTCTCCACGATCAGGTGCTGGTCGCGGCGGATGAAGGTGCCGTGGTCGTTGCGGATCAGGCCGCCGGCGACGAGGTGCGCCTCGGCGAGCATCTGAAAGCCGTTGCAGATGCCGAGCACCGGCATCCCCTTGCCCGCCGCGTCCACGACCTCGGTCATGATCGGCGAGAGGCTCGCGATCGCGCCGCAGCGCAGGTAGTCGCCGTAGCTGAAGCCGCCGGGCAGCACCAGGGCGTCGACGCCCTGCAGGTCGTGGTCGCCGTGCCAGAGCGCGACCGGCTCGGCGCCCGCGATGCGGACGGCGCGCAGCGCGTCCCTGTCGTCCAGGGAGCCGGGGAAGGTGATGACGCCGACGCGCATCACTCGGCCTCGTCCGGGTAGTGGATGCCGACGACGTCCTCGATGACCGAGTTCGACAGGATCTCGGCGGCGATCTCCTCGACCGCGGCGCGCGTGGCGTCGTCGATCGGGCCGTCCACGGTGAGCTCGAAGCGCTTGCCGACGCGGACGTCGGAGAACCGGCCCTTGCCGGTGCGTGCGAGCGCCCCGGCGACGGCCTTCCCCGGGGGGTCGAGCAGCTCCGCCTTGGGCATGACTTCAACAACGATCGTCGACAAAGGGTGATCTCCGCTCATTCGCGCATGGGGGACGCCACCGATTCTACCGTGGGGCCGGGCAGTGGATGGCCGCCGGCCGCCGAGCGGGCGGCGTAGCCGACCGCGGGCTCCTGCAGCGCATCCCGCAGGCGCGCGAAGAGGGCGCGGGACGCGGCGCCGGGCCAGTCGTCCGGCAGCCCGGCGGCCGGGAGGCCGGGGTCGCGGTAGGGGATCACGCGCCACTCGTCGAGCACGCGCACCCAGAGCGCGAACGCGTCGCGGGGGTCCGCGGGGAGGCGGGATGCCGCCGGCGCGAACCGGTCGAGGAACGTCTCGTGGACGGCGCGGATGCCGTCCAGGTCGTACCAGCGGGAGAGGCCCGCCCGGAGCTCGGCGGCCGGCCGCGCTCCGACGAACAGCTCCGCCCCGAACTCCCGCACGGACTCGGCCAGCTCCGGTTCGAGGGAGGCCGGGCCGATCCACAGGCCGTCAGCGACCGTGCCGCAGCCGAGCGCCGCGAGCCTCGTGCGCAGCTGGTGCCTGCGCGAGCGCTGGTGCTCGGGGAACGAGAACGAGACCAGGCACCAGCGGTCGGCGTCGGCGGCGGTGCGCTGGCCGAAGATCCGGAGGTCGCCGCGCTCCAGCATGGGGACGGCGGCCGGGTCGAGCGCGTAGCCGGCGACACCGTCCCGCGGCTCCCTGACCAGCACGCCGCGCGCGCAGAGCCGGGCGAGACTCGACCGCGCCGTCGCGGCGGGGACGTCGAGCGCGGACATCAGCGCGACCGCGCCCGCCGCGCTCATCCAGCCGCCGATCGGCCGGAGCACCGCCCCGACCACCGTGCGCAGCAGGGCGGTCGCGGAGCCGCTGCGCGCCTCCAGGTCCTCCCGGCGGGCGGCTTCAGTCATGCGTGAGCTCGCCGAGCACGTCCCGCACCGCGGTCATGCCCAGCCGGACCTCGTCGAACGAGGTGCTGAACGGCGAGAGGCCGATGCGCAGGCCGTCCGGGTCGCGGTAGTCGGGGATGACATCGCGCTCCCAGAGCCGCTGCGTCACCTCGCGCATGGCCGGGTGGTTCACGGTCACGTGGCCGCCGCGGCGCTCCGGGTCGCGCGGGCTTGCGATCGCCGCGCCGAGCGGGCCGAGCCACGCGTCGGCGAGTGCGACGGCGAACTCGGTGAGCCGCACCGACTTGGCCCGCACCGCGGCGATCCCCGCCTCCTCGATCATGGCGATCGTGTCCTGCATGGCGAGCATCCCGACTACCGGAGGGGTCCCGGAGAGGAACCGGCGCACGCCGTCCGCCGGTTCGTACTCCGGGCCCATCAGGAACACGTCGCGCACGCCCATCCAGCCCTGGATGGGCTGGCTGAGCCGGCCCGCGAGCCGCGCGTACACGCCGCCGAACGCGGGCGCGCCCGGCCCGCCGTTCAGGTACGTGTAGGTGCAGCCGGCGGCCAGGTCGACGTCCCAGGCGTCGAGCTCGACCGGCACGGAGCCGGCCGAGTGGCACAGGTCCCAGAGCACCAGGGCGCCGGCGTCGTGCGCGATGCGCGTGATGAGGGCGGCGTCGGCGAGGTAGCCGGACCGGTAGGCGACGTGGCTGAGCACGACGAGCGCGGTGCGCGGGCCGACGACGGCGGCCACCTGCTCCGGGGTGACGCCCGCCTCGCTGTCCGCCTCGATCCAGACCAGGCGCAGGCCGCGCTCCCGCGCGATGCCGTCGAGCAGGTAGCGGTCGGTGGGGAAGTTGTCGGTGTCGAGGACGATCTCGCTGCGCTCGGGCAGGGAGTCGACGGCCGCGCGGGCGAGCTTGTACAGGACCACGGTGGTGGAGTCGGCGATGAATGTCTGGCCGGGGGCCGCCCCGAGCGCGGTGCGGCCGAGCGCGTCACCGATCGTGAACGGCAGCTCCATCCACTCCTCGTCCCAGCCGCGGATCAGGCGGCCGCCCCACGACTCGACGAGGAAGCGCTGGATGCGCTCGACGCTCGCGAGCGTCGGCCGGCCGAGGGAATTGCCGTCGAAGTAGGCGGCGACGGACGGGGTGGGCGCGTCGACGCCGACGAAGCGGGCGCGGTAGCCGGCGAGCGGGTCGGCGGCGTCGAGGCGGCGGGCGGTCTCCTCGGCGTCGAAAGGCTCGGACGTCTCGGTGCCGAACGCGGCGCCGATCGGCTCGGTCTCGTCGGTCATGCGGGTGCTCCGATCTCGGTGCGGACGGCGAACAGCTCGGGGAAGAAGGTGAGGTCGAGCGCCTTCTGCAGGAACGAGACGCCGGTCGAACCCCCGGTGCCCGTCTTCATCCCGATGGTGCGCTGGACGGTCTTGAGGTGGCGGAACCGCCAGAGCTGGAAGTTGTCCTCCAGGTCGACCAGCTCCTCGCAGGCCTCGTACTCGCTCCAGTGCTCCGCGGCGTTCCGGTAGATGGCGAGGAACACCGGCACCAGCTCTGGCGTGAAGACGTGCGCCTCCGTCACGTCGCGGTCGAGCACGGACGCCGGGACGGGGTGGCCGGACCTGGCCAGGTAGCGCAGGAACTCGTCGTAGACGCTCGGCGCGTCCAGCAGCTCCTGCAGCATGGCGTGCGCGGCCGGGTCGTCGCGGAACACCGACAGCATCCGCCGGTTCTTGTTGCCGAGCACGAACTCCACCGCGCGGTACTGGTACGACTGGAAGCCGGACGAGTTGCCGAGGAAGCCGCGGAACTCCGCGTACTCGGTCGGGGTCAGGGTCGCCAGGACGGACCACTGCTCGGTCAGCGTCTTCTGGATGTGCTTGACGCGGGCGATGCGCTTGAGCGCGGGCTGCAGCGCGTCGGCGCGCAGCAGGTCGCGCGCGGACTCCAGCTCGTGCAGCACGAGCTTGAGCCAGAGCTCGGTGGTCTGGTGCTGGATGATGAACAGCAGCTCGTCGTGGTGCTCCGGCGTACTGACCGGCTTCTGCGCGCTGAGCAGCGTGCCCAGATCGAGATAGGACCCGTACGACATCCGTTCGCGGAAGTCGGTGACGATGTCGGGGTCGAACTCGCGCGTATTGTCGTCGACGCTCATATTGCAATTCTCCGCCGCCCGTCACCCCAGTGCAACACCCGCGCAACCGTCGAGTACGCGGATTATCTGCGTACTCGGCCGTTTCGGCCCCACTTTCTGCGTACTCGGGGGTTAGAGGGTGCGGGGGAGGTGGTGGGCTCGGGCGGTGGCGAGCCAGGCGGGGAGGGCGGCGGGGTCGGCGGGCGGCGGGGTGGGGAGCCAGGCGCAGCGCGGGCCGATGGTGTCGTGGCGCTCGGCGCCGGCGATGCTGCGCACGAGGTCGTCGCCGGTGAGACCGGCATCGTGGAGCAGCGTCAGCTCGCGCTCGTCCACGCCGGGAGGCAGCGCGCCGTTGCCCTGGTCGGTGCCGTACAGGATGCGGCCGCCCGCGGCCACGAACCTGCGGGCGTTGTCGAACGCGAACCGGTGCTCGCGCGTCGAGCGGTCGCCCCAGCCGTTGATGTCGAGCGTGGACACCCACGTCATCCCGGCCTCGACCGAGCGGGCGATCACGTCGTCCGGCACGCGCTCGGCGAACGGGGTGTGCGCGAGCTGGTCGACGCCGGCGGCCAGGGCGCGGGCGGCCTGGCCGGCACCCTGCGCGTGGCAGGCGACCGGGACGCCCGCCGCGTGCGCCTCCGCGACGATCGCCCGCAGCGTCGCATCGTCGACGGTCGGGCCGGCGTCGGTGTTCAGGGTCACCTTGATCCGGGAGGCTCCGACGGCCAGCTGCGCGCGGACGGCCGCGCGCGCCTCCGCGGCGTCGCGCACCTGAACCGCGGCCCCGGCGGGCGCCCACGCCGCGCGCGCCGGGTAGCCGCCCGGCGCGGTGAGGAACCCGCCCGCGATGGCCACCTCTGGTCCGCTGTCGCGGAACGCGGCGGCCCAGGCGGCGGCGACGGCGGGGATCCAGCCGAGGTCGATCACGTGCGTGAGGCCGCCGGCGAACAGTGCGGCGCCGTCCACGAGGCCGAGGTGGACGTGGTGGTCGGTGAGCGACGGGATGAGCGTCCCGCCGAGGTGGCGCGCCGGGGCCGCGCCCGACGCCGCCGGCGCCGGGCGCAGGCGGTCGCCGTCGCGCTCCAGCCGCGTCGGACCGTCGAAACCCGTGCCGGTCCACAGCGCGTCGACGAGGATCGGCTCCTGCCGTTCACCTGCAGCGGTCATCCACCGAGTCTGCCCGGGGAGGCGGGGGAGCGCCAACCGTTCACGACCGCGTCACCGGCGGTTGCCCGTCCGGTCGCCTGGCGCCCCTAGCGTTCCCGACGGAACACAGCAGCCGCCGGGCACCGGCGTGCGCACACCTCACCAGGAAGGTCCCGAACTCCCATGAAACTGTCCATCACCAAGACGCTCGCGGTCGGCGCCGCGCTCGTCCTCTCGCTCGGCCTCGCCGCGTGCAGCGGCTCCGCGGGCGCCTCGTCCACCGACGGCGCGACGGACGCCGGGACCTTCGCCAAGGACTCGAGCACGCTCGTCTTCGGCGTCGTCCCGGACACGGTGAACACGCAGTCGAACTACCAGCCGATCGCCGACTACATCGCGAAGATCACCGGCAAGAAGGTCGAGTACCGCGAGTCCAGCGACTACACCGCGCTCATCCAGGCCGCCATCGCCGGCCAGATCGACGTCGCCAGCTTCTCCGGATTCACCTACGTGACCGCCACCAACGGCGGCGCGAAGATCACGCCGTTCGCCTCCATCGTCACCAAGGAGGGGCAGAAGCCCGGCTACTACTCCGAGGCGATCGTCCCGGCGAACTCGTCCATCTCGTCCATCGACGACTTCAAGGGCAAGAAGGTCTGCTTCGTCGACCCGAGCTCCACCTCGGGCTACCTGTTCCCGACCTACAACCTGATCAAGGCCGGCATCGACCCCGAGAAGGACATCACGCCGGTGTTCGCGGGCAAGCACGACGCCTCCGCGCTCAAGGTGTCGCAGGGCGCCGAGTGCCAGGCGGGCTTCGCAGAGGACTCCGCGGTGGACGCCCAGTCCGGCCTCAAGGTCGTCGCCAAGACGATGGTCCCCGGCGCGCCGATGGTGTTCTCGAACACCCTCCCGGACGAGATCAAGAAGGACCTCTCCGACAAGCTGTCGAGCGTGACGATCGACGACATCCAGAAGGCGGGCATCAAGAACGCCGACTCGGACGGCTTCAAGGCGACGTTCTACGCGTTCAGCCCGGTCGACGACGCGTACTACGACCAGATCCGCGACATCTGCAAGGTCACCAAGGCCGCGCAGTGCGAGGCGAAGTAACCGAGCACCTCCCCGGAACCGCCCGCCCCCGCCGGGGGGGGGCGGTTCCGCGTTCGGCGGGGGATGTGCGCGCGGGTGTTGCCGGGCGTTCACCGGGGCGTAACCCGGGCGTCGCGGTGGCGTCGTCACGGGCTCCTAGCCTGAGCGGCATGGCTGGGAAGGCGCGCGCCGTCGAGGTGTCGGGGATGACGAAGCGGTTCGGAGAGACGACCGCGCTGGACGACGTGACCCTGTCCGTCGACCGGGGGGAGATCGTGGTCCTTCTGGGGCTCTCCGGCTCCGGCAAGTCCACCCTGCTGCGGCACCTCGACGGGCTCGAGCTGCCGACCACGGGCGACGTGCGCGTGCTCGGCCAGTCCGTCCCCGGCCTGAAGGGCAGGGGGCTGCGCGCGCTCCGGTCCCGGGTCGGTTTCATCTTCCAGCAGTTCGAGCTGGTCGGCCCGCTGACCGTGCTCGAGAACGTGCTGACCGGGTCCCTCGCGACGCTCCGCGGCCCGCGCCTCGGCGTCTTCAGCTACCCGGGCGCGCTGCGCCGCCGCGCGCTCGCGCACCTGGAGCGCGTCGGCCTCGCCGACAAGGCCTACCAGCGTGCAGACACCCTCTCCGGCGGCCAGCAGCAGCGCGTCGCCATCGCCCGCGCGCTCATGCAGGAGCCGGAGGTGCTCCTGGCGGACGAGCCGGTCGCCTCCCTCGACCCGGAGTCGAGCGAGACGGTGATGTCGCTCATCCGCGAGATCGCGCTCGACGACGGGCTCACCGTCATCTGCAGCCTGCACCAGGTGGACCTGGCGCTCGGCTGGGGCGACCGGATCGTGGGCCTGCGGCACGGCAGCGTCGTGCTCGACACCCCGACCGCCGGCCTCGACAAGGCGCAGGTCATGGAGATCTACGGCCGCGTCGCCGTCACGACGCAGGAGCTCGCGGCCATCGAGACCGAGCTGGGCGCCGGCGAGGACGCCGCGGACGAGCGCGAGCTGGCGCAGGCCGTGGTCTCCGAGCAGAGCACCGCCCGCTGATGGTCACGATCCCCCTCGCGACGCGGGCACCCGCCCGGCGTCCTCGTCCCTCCGCCTCCCGCACCGCGGCGGTGATCGTCCTCGTCGCGCTGCTGGCGACCGGCATCGCCGCCTTCCCCGTCCTCGGCGTGAGCTTCGAGACCGTGGCGCGATCGCTGCCGCACGCCGAGGCGTTCCTGGAGCGCGTCGTCCCGCTGCGCTTCCCGCCGCCCGAGGTGCTCTGGCCGGCCATCGGTCAGACGCTCGGGATGGTCGTGCTCGGCACGCTCCTGGCCGCGCTGCTCTCGGTGCCGGTCGCGTACATCGCCGCCGCGAACACCACCCCGCACCGCAGCCTGCAGTGGATCGGCCGCTTCCTCACCGTCGCCACCCGCTCCCTGCCGGACGTGGTGCTCGCGATGGTCTTCGCCGTGCTGTTCAGCCTCGGCACCCTCCCCGGCATCCTCGCCATCGGCATCCACTCGATCGGGATGATCTCGAAGCTCTTCGCCGACGCCATCGAGCAGATCGACGAGGGCCCGCGCCAGGCGATCCGGGCGGCGGGCGGCAGCCGCGCGCAGGAGTTCTTCTCCGGCGTGCTGCCGCAGGTGGCCCCGAGCTGGGTGGCGACCGTGCTGCACCGCAACGACATCAACCTGCGCGGCTCGATCATCCTCGGCTACGTCGGCGTCGCCGGCCTCGGCTACGAGATGTGGAAGGCGCTGGCGACCCTCGACTACCGCACCGCGATGGCGCTCGCCGTCGTGATGTTCGCGCTGTGCGTCGTGATGGAGGTCGTCTCCTCCGTCATCCGCCGCGGGATGCTCGGCGGCGGTACGCCCCGGACGCTCACCCAGCGCCGCGTGCGCAACACCGTGACCGCCGTGCTCGTCGCCGCGGTGATCCTCGGCGCGTTCTGGGTGGCGCAGATCCACTGGGCCGACTTCCTGACCTTCTGGCGCAACCTGCCGCTGATCCGGTTCTGGCCGCCGACGTTCGAGCCGTACACGGTCGAGCAGATCGCCGTCGCGATGCGCGACACGGTGCTGATCGCGCTCGCGGCGACCGTGGTCAGCCTGCTGTTCTCGCTGGTGCTCGGCTCGTTCGCGGCGCGCAACGTCGCGCCGGGACCGGTGACCCGCGGCACCTTCCGCACGCTGCTGGTCGCGATCCGCGGCGTCCCGGAGCTGGTGCTCGCGATCGTCCTCATCATCATCACCGGGCTCGGCCCGACGGCGGCCGTGTTCGCGCTCGCGTTCGGCGGGATCGGGCTGCTCGGCAAGCTGTTCGCCGACTCCATCGAGGAGGTGCCCGCCGGTCCGCAGCGCGCGCTGACGGCGGTCGGCGCCCGGCGGCTCCAGGTGTATTCGTCCGCGACCGTCCCGCCGAGCGTCCCCGCGTTCGTCGGCCACAGCTTCTACCTGTTCGACTCCAACATCCGCGCGGCGACCGTGCTCGGCGTCGTCGGCAGCGGCGGGATCGGCTTCTACCTGAACAACGCGGCGCGCGTCTCCGCGTGGAACGAGGTGTTCGCGTTCGTCCTCGTGATCATGGCGACGGTGTTCGTCGTCGAGGGCATCGCGGTCTGGATGCGGAAGGCGCTGCGCTGAGGCGCGGACGGGAGGCAGGGATGGGCAGGCACTACGACCTCGCGATCGTCGGCGGGGGCATCGTCGGGCTCGGGCACGCCGTCGCGGCGCTGCGCCGGGGCCTCACCGTCGCCGTCGTGGACCGCGCGTCCGGCGTCAACGGCGCGTCCATCCGCAACTTCGGGCACCTGTGCATCACCGGCCAGGAGGGCGAGGCGCGCGCCTACGCCGAGCTGGCGAGGGAGCTGTGGCTGACGCTCGCCCCGGAGGCCGGCTTCTGGCTGCGCGAGACCGGGACGGTCGTCGTCGCGCAGGCGCAGGACGAGCTGGCCGTGCTGGAGGAGTTCCGCGACCGCCGCGGCGGCCAGGACGTGCGGATGCTGACGGCGGCGGAGCTGCGCGAGCGCATCCCGGTCGCCGACGGCGCCGGCATCGGCGGCGCGCTGCTGCCGGCCGACCTGCAGGTGGACCCTCGGGAGGCCGCCGCGGCCATCGCGCGCTGGCTCGACGCGCACGGCGTCGACTTCTACTGGCAGACCACCGTGACCGGGGTCGAGACCGGCCGGGTGCACACCTCGCGCGGCCGGCTCTCCGCCGACGCGGTCGTCGTCGCCGTGAATCACGACGTCGACCAGCTGTTCCCCGGGATCGCCGAGGCGCACGGCATCCAGCGCTGCGGCCTCGACATGATGCTGGTGGACGCGGAGCTCGACCGCACGCTGTCGGCTCCTGTGCTCACCGGCTGGTCGCTCACGCGGTACGCGGGCTTTGCGCACACGCCGAGCGCCGGCGCCCTGCGCGCCCGGCTCGCGGAGGAGCGGCCGGAGCTCGCCGCTCTCGATGTGAACCAGATGTACACGCAGCGCCCGGACGGCACGCTGATCGTCGGGGACACCCACTACCGCGGCGACGACGTGCCGCCGTTCCAGCAGGAGCGGGCGTTCGAGCTGCTGCTGGAGCGGGCGACGGAGCTGTTCGGCGCCCGGCTGCGGGTGCGCGAGCGCTGGCAGGGCGTCTACGCGTCCGCGCCCGACGAGTTCCTGGTCGCGTCGCCCGCGCCGTCCGTGCGCGTCGTCTCGGTGACCACCGGCATCGGCATGACGACCGGCCTCGGCCTCGCCGACCGCGTCGTCGACGAGCTGTTCTCGGCCGCCCCAGGCGTGCTGACCGCCGCGGGGAACGCCCGCTCCCGTTGACCTCCCGCCGGTCCGGCGCATCCCGGGCCGGCATCCACCACCGCACCGACAGAAAGGCACCACGATGACCCCCGACGGTCTCATCACGAGCGAGTTCGACGACACGGCCATCCTCGAGGAGCAGGAGCCGGGCGACGCCGAGCTCGCCGACCTGGAGCTCGTCGTGCTCGACATGGCGGGCACGACCGTCGTCGACGACGGGCTCGTGGAGCGCGCGTTCGAGCGCGCGGCGGAGGCGGCGGGGATCGCCGAGACGCCGGACGACCTGGTGCGCGCCCTCGACTACGTGCGCGAGACGATGGGCCAGTCGAAGATCACGGTGTTCCGCGCGCTGACCGGGGACGAGGACCAGGCGCAGCACGCCAACGCGGTGTTCGAGTCCGCCTACGCGGAGCTCACGGCGGACGAGGGGCTGCGCGCGGTCCCGGGGGCCGAGCGGCTGATCCGGCGGCTGCGCGAGGACGGCGTGAAGGTCGTCCTGACCACCGGCTTCTCACGCGCGACCCAGGACGCCGTCCTCGACGCCCTGGGCTGGCGCGACATCGCCGACCTCACGCTGAGCCCGGCCGACGCCGGCCGCGGACGTCCGTTCCCCGACCTGCCGCTCACCGCGCTGCTGCGCACCGGGGGCACCAGCGTGGACGGCATGGTCGTCGTGGGCGACACCGCGAGCGACATCGCCTCCGGCCTGGCCGCGGGCGCCGGGCTCGTGGTCGGCGTGCTGACCGGCGCGCACGACGAGGAGACACTGACCGACGCCGGCGCGGACGCGGTGGTCGAGAGCGTCGCCGACCTCGCCGCCCTGCTCGGGCTGGACGACCTGGAGGAGGACGACGACCTCGACGACGAGCTCGACGACCTGGACGAGCTGGACGGCGAGGCCGAGGCGCAGGCCGGTCGCGGCCCGGAGGGGCAGAGCGGCCGGTGACGATCAAGGCGGTGACCCCGCGCGTCGTCGAGCCGCCGGCGAGCCTGGGGATGGGGGTGAGCGTCTACCCGTCGGCGACGGCGATGGTCTGGCAGGGCGAGGGGCACCCGCACGAGGCGGTCGCCGTCCCCGGCGTCCGGCTCGCCCCGGGGGACGCGCTGGTCGCGATCGAGCTCGCGACGGTGTGCGGCTCCGACGTGCACACCGTGCTCGGTCACCGCTCCGCGCCGACGCCGCTCGTGCTCGGCCACGAGCAGGTCGGCCGGGTCATCGCGCTCGGCCGCGGCGGGGCGAAGACGACGGACGGGCGCCGCGTCTCGATCGGCGAGCGGGTGGTCTGGTCGGTCGCTGTGCCCTGCGGCCGCTGCGCGCGCTGCCGGCGCGGGCTGCCGCAGAAGTGCCTGAACCTGCAGAAGTACGGGCATGAGCGGATGCGGCGCGGCTGGGAGCTGTCCGGCGGGTTCGCGACGCACACGCACATCCTGGACGGGACGCCGATGGTGGCCGTCCCGGACGACCTGCCGGCGGAGATCCTCGCCCCCGCGTCCTGCTCGACGGCGACCGTCGCCGCCGCGCTGGAGGCGGCGTCGGCGATCGTCCCGCTCGACGGCGCGCTGGTGCTGATCGCGGGAGCGGGGATGCTCGGGCTGACCGCCGCCGCGATGGCGACCGAGGCCGGGGCGCGCGTCGTCGTCACCGATCCGGTCCCGGAGCGCCGGCAGGCCGCGCGCGCGTTCGGCGCCGTCGCGGTCGCCGACCCGCGGGCCGCCGCCGACTCGCGGACCGGCCTCGCGACCGCGCTGAACCGCGCGGGCGGGCGCGCGTCCTCGCCAACGATCGCGCTGGAGCTGAGCGGCGCATCGTCCGCGGTCCGCTCGCTGCTGGCGGCGGTCGACGTCGGTGGCGTGCTGGTGCTGGTCGGCTCGGTCTCGCCCGGCCCCGAGCTGTCGGTGATGCCGGAGCAGCTGGTCCGCCGGCTGCTCACGATCCGCGGCGTGCACAACTACGCGCCGCGGCACCTGGAGCAGGCGGTGCGGTTCCTCACCGAGGCGGGTGCGAAGTACCCGTTCGCCGAGCAGGTGGGCGCGGAGTTCCCGCTCGCCCAGGTGGATGCGGCGCTCGCCTGCACCACCCACCCCCGGGTGGCCGTGCGCCCCTGACGCTCCCGACTGTCCCCGTCCGGTAGCTGTGCACCCTGCTCGCGCAGGGGCGGGCGTACCGGACGGTCACAGTCGGTGACCAGCGGTGCTTCCTGAGGGTTTTCACATGTTCGCGCTTTTATTCTGAGAGCCCGAAACCCGTGAGGACCCCCGTGATCGAGACCCCGACCGCCCCGACCACCGACGCCGGACCGCAGCGCAGGCAGAGCCCCGCCAGCCGCACGATCGGCTCCTTCATCTTCTTCAGCCGCTGGCTGCAGGCCCCGCTCTACCTCGGGCTGATCGTCGCCCAGCTGGTCTACGTGTGGGTGTTCATGGTCGAGCTCTGGCATCTCGCGGAGGAGGTGCTGATCGAGGGGCACATCAGCGAGGCGGACGTGATGCTCGCCGTGCTCGGGCTGATCGACGTCGTGATGATCGCGAACCTGCTGATCATGGTCATCATCGGCGGCTACGAGACGTTCGTCTCGCGCGTGAACGTGGAGGGGCATCCCGACCAGCCGGAGTGGCTGTCGCACGTGAACGCGAACGTGCTCAAGGTGAAGCTCGCGATGGCGATCATCGGCATCTCGTCCATCCACCTGCTCAAGACGTTCATCGCGGTCGGCGACATCGGCACCGCGGGCGGGGGAGCGCTCGGCAGCGAGAAGTACACCTCGGAGGGCGTGTTCTGGCAGGTGGTCATCCACTGCGTGTTCATCCTCTCGGCCGTGGCGCTCGCGGCGATCGACCGGATGTCCAAGACCAAGGCGGTCGAGGCGCACTGACGGGGCCGACTGACGGGCCCGCGGGGTCCGTGGCACTGTAGGGGCATGGCCGCCGACCCGCTCGAACGCTTCTTCCGGATGCTCCGCGAGGTGCCCGTCCCTCCCGACGCAGAGGCGCTGTACGGCGACGACGCGGAGGGCAGGCGGCGGGAGCGGAACCTGCGCCGCTACCTCGCGATGCCGCACGCATCCGTGCTGCTGCTCGGCGAGGCGCCGGGCTGGCGCGGGATGACGATCACCGGCGTCCCGTTCGTGTCGCCGCGGGAGGCGGAGGCGGCCGTGGTGCCGGGACTTGAGCTGCCCGAGCACCCGCAGGCGCCGTGGGAGGCGTCGAGCCGGGTGGTCTGGGCGGCGCTGCGGGACTGGCGCGGACCGATCCCGCTGTCCTGGCCGGTGTATCCGCTGCATCCGTTCGTGGCGGGCGACCCGCGCAGCAACCGCACGCCGCGCCCGGCGGAGGTGCGGGCCGGCGCCCCGGTGGCGCTGGAGCTGATCGACGCGCTCGGCATCGAGACCGTGGTGGCGGTGGGCAGGAAGGCGCAGGGCGCGATCGCCGCCGCAGGCCTGGAGGCGCCCGCCATCCGCCACCCCGCTCAGGGCGGCGCCGCCCTCTTCACCCAGCAGCTCCTCGCCCTCAACACCTCCCTCTCCCTCTAAGCAGCCGAGTACGCAGGAAGTGCGGCCGAAACGGCCGAGTACGCACATAATATGCGTTCACGGGTGGTGGTTACGGGGTGTCCGTGGCGATTCGCTCGGCGGCGTTTGAGACGTGGTCGGCCCTGGCGGCCTCGGCGCGGTCGCGGGCGCCGGAGGCGAGGGGGTC
>NZ_JBQCGZ010000073.1:0-3391 GCF_051955155.1 Leifsonia sp. | reverse complement strand
GCCAGGATGTCGACGTTGGTCTTGAGCTTCTTCAGCTGGTCCTTGTGCTCGACGCCGAAGCGCTGCTCCTCGTCGATGATGACGAGCCCGAGGTCCTTGAAGGTGACGCCCTCGGCGAGGATGCGGTGCGTCCCGATGACGATGTCGACCGTGCCGTCCTCCATCCCCCGCAGCGTCTCGCGCGCCTCCTTGTCGGTCTGGAACCGGCTGAGCTGCCGCAGGTGAACGGGGAAGCCGGCGAAGCGCTCCATGAACGTCTCCGCATGCTGCTTGACCAGCAGCGTCGTCGGCACCAGGACGGCGACCTGCTTGCCGTCCTGGATCGCCTTGAATGCGGCCCGGACCGCGATCTCGGTCTTGCCGAAGCCGACGTCGCCCGAGATCAGCCTGTCCATCGGGATCGGCCGCTCCATGTCGGCCTTCACCTCGTCGATGGTCTGCAGCTGGTCGGGGGTCTCCGCGAACGGGAACGCCTCCTCCAGCTCGCGCTGCCACGGGGTGTCCTGACCGAACGCGTGGCCCTTGCTCGCCATCCGCGCCGAGTACAGCTTGACGAGCTCGACCGCGATGTCGCGCACCGCCCGTCGCGCGCGTCCCTTGGCCGCGGCCCAGTCGCTGCCGCCCATCTTGGACAGCTGCGGCGCCTCCCCGCCCACGTACCGGGTGAGCAGGTCGAGCTGGTCGGTGGGCACGTACAGCTTGTCGCCCGGGTAGCCGCGCTTGGACGGCGCGTACTCGAGCACCAGGTACTCGCGCTTGGACTTGACCGCGTTGCGGCCGCCACTGGAGACCTCGCGCTGCGTGAGCTCGACGAATTTGCCGATGCCGTGCGTCTCGTGCACCACGAAGTCGCCCGGCTTCAGCTGCAGCGGGTCGACCACGTTCTTGCGCCGGGTGGCGAGCTTCTTGACCTGACGCGACTCGTAGCCGACCGTGCGGCCGTAGAACTCGCTCTCGCCGATCAGCGCGAGCTTGGTCTCCGGCACCTCGAAGCCGTGCTCGACCGTGGCACGAAGCAGGTAGGCGACGCCCGGCTCGGGGTCGCCCGGGAACTCGTCCACCGGACGTGCGGGCAGCTCGGCGTCGGCGAGCACTTGGGCGGCGCGCTCGACGAGTCCGGCGCCCTCCGCGACGATCGCCACCTGCCAGCCGTCCCTCAGCCGTGCGGCGACGTGCTCGATCGCCCCGGTCACGTTGCCCTGGAAGCTGGGAACGGCCTCGGCCGCCACGCGCACCTGCAGGTGCTCCTCCAGCTCGCGCTCCTCGGGAAGGACCTCGTCGGCCTGGAACCCGGAGAACGTCCACCACGGGTGGTCGGGAGCCGGCTGCCCCGGCTTGCTGAACTTCACGGAGTCGTGCAGCCGCTGCAGGGTGAGGAAGTCACCTGCTGCGAGATCGATCGGGGCGGCGGCGCCGACCGTGGCGGCGCTCCACGCGGCGGAGAGGAACTCGCGGTTCGTCTCGGCGAGGCTGACGGCGCGGGAGGCGACGCGCTCGGGCGAGAGGACGGCGACGGCCGCGCCGTCGGGCAGGTAGTGGGTGAGCGGCACGAGCCGGTCGACGAGCGCGGGAGCCAGCGACTCCATCCCCTCGACCGGGATGCCCTCGCCGATCTTCGCGAGCATCGACGACAGGCTGGGGAACTCGTGCTCCATCTCGCGGGCGCGCTGACGGACGGACTCGCTGAGCAGCAGCTCGCGGCTCGGCGGCAGGCTCACCGCGGGGATCGGCTCGGGCAGCGAACGCTGGTCGGCCACGGCGAACGCGCGGATCTGCTCCACCTCGTCCCCGAAGAAGTCGACCCGGTAGGGGTGGTCGGCGGTCGGCGGGAAGACGTCGAGGATGCCGCCGCGCACGGCGAACTCGCCGCGCCGGGTGACCATGTCCACGCGCGCGTAGGCGAGGTCGACCAGCTGGGAGGCGAGGCCGCCCAGGTCGAAGCCGCGGCCGCCGGCCGCGAGCTCGATGGTGCCGTACTCGGTCAGGTTGTCGGCGAGCGGCTGCAGGGCGGCGCGCACCGAGGCGACCAGGATGAACGGCGTGCGCTGGTCGCCGGCGGCCCAGTCCGCGAGCCGGCGCAGCGCGGTCAGGCGCTTGCCGACGATCTCGGCGCTCGGGCTCAGGCGCTCGTGCGGCAGGGTCTCCCACGCGGGGAACTCGACGATCTCCGCCTCCGGGAGCACGCACGGCAGCGCGGCGCGCACCGACTCGGACTCGCGTCCGGTCGCGGTGATGACGAGCACCGCCTGGGACGCGCCCGCCTCGGCACGCCGGCGCACCAGTCCCGCGAGCAGCGGCGCTCGCAGGCCGTCGGTGAGCGAGAAGTCGGCGTCGCGCGCGGCGTACGCCACGGCGTCGGCGAACGTGGAGGCGCGCTGAAGCGCCGTGATCAAGCCCTGCAGTATCACTCGTGAGAGTCTACGCGGCGCCCCCGACAGGCCGCCGAGGAGGCGATCCCGGTCAGATCCAGCCGTCGAGCGCGTCCATGAAGCCGTCGTGGTCGTCGCGGTTGATCACGTGACCGGAGCCGGCGACGACCCGCACGTCGAAGCCGGAGTCGCGCAGCCGCTCCGCCGCATCCGGCTTCACCAGGTAGGAGTTGTCGGCGAGCATCACGAGCGACGGGACGGCCATCGTCGTCGGCGCGCGCATGATGCTCGGCGCAAGGACCGCGGGGATGGCGGCCCGGTCGAACGCGGCGAAGGTCTCGACCTCGATCGCCACGTCCGCCGGGTCCCAGCGCGGGTTCCGCTTGGCGATCCGCGCGGCGGACTGCCGCGCGAGCGTGCGCAGGAACGCCGGGGCGAGCGCCCGCTGGAACCAGTTGGCTGCCGGGCACGAGAACGCCGGATCGACGTAGACGGCGCGCTCGGGGCGCAGCCGGTCGACGGCGAGGCTCACGGTGAGGCCGCCCAGCGAGTGGCCCATGACCAGCTCGGGGGCGTCAGGGACGGTGTCGACGATGTCCTCGGCCATGAGCTCTGCGGTGTACTCGGAGGCGCGCGGGCTGTGTCCGTGCCCGCGCAGGTCGACGGCGACGACGTGGTAGCCGCGCTCGGCGAGCACCGGCCCGACGCGTCGCCAGTTGCGCGAGTCCGACATCACACCGTGGACGAGGACCGCGTGGCGGTCGCCTTCGCCCCACTCGCGCGTGAACAGCTTCATACCGGGAACGGTACGCGTGGCCGATGCGGAGGTGCCGAGCATGGCCTGCGCTCCACCTGGGTGTTCCCCGTGATCTCGCCCGCCGGCCGGCCGCCCTGCAGCCCGCCCTCCCGCGCTGCCGGTCCGCGACGATTCGTCACGAACGGCGCCGATTCGGAACGAACGGCGACCAATCGTGACGAATGGCGACCATTCGGGACGAAGCGGCGGGGGTCAGGGGGCGGTG
>NZ_JBQCGZ010000072.1:0-11327 GCF_051955155.1 Leifsonia sp. | reverse complement strand
GGGCTCGGGGGGCGGCCGGGGGGCGCGTCCGCGCGGCCAGGGGGGCGCCGCCCCCGCCCGGGCGCCGCGGCCCCCGGCGGGGCCGCCCCCCCCCCTCTGTAGCGTCTGCTACTTCGTCAGCACCGCCGCGACCTCCGGGATGCGGTCGATGTAGCCCGCGACCAGCGAGCGGGCGACCGTGACGCTGTCCACCAGCGGGTGCAGCGCGAAGGCGGCGACCGCCTCGCGCGTGGAGCCGGTGAGGGCGGCGGCGATGGTGTGCCGCTCCACGGCCTTCACCTGGGACATCAGCCCGATCTGGTGCAGGTCCGGCTGTGCGGTGGTGAGCGGGTGGACGCCGTTCGCATCCACCAGGGTCGGCACCTCGACGACGGCGTCGTCCGGCAGACCGTGGATGGTGCCCCCGTTTCGGACGTTGAGGATCATCGTCTGGCGCTCGTTGCGGCTGATCGCCGCCATCACGCCCAGGGCGACGCCGGCGTAGCCCTGGTGGGCGGGGTCGGTCTCGCGCTCCTTGACGTGGGTCGGCGCGTCCTGGGTGCCGCCCTTGGCCTCGGCCATGTAGGACGCGCTGCGGCGCTCGACCGTGCTGCGCCAGAGGTCGGCGACGCCGGAGCCCGCGGATGCGGCGCGGGCGTAGAAGTCGCTCTGCGAGTCGGCGAGGAAGTCGCCCCTGGTCTTGCCGGAGTCGATGATCGCGCGCACCGCGTCGCGGTTGAAGTAGTAGTAGTACAGGTACTCGTTCGGCACGGAGCCGAGGGTGCGGATCCAGTCGGTCCCGAAGACGTGGCCCTCCTCGAGCGCGCCGAGCAGCGCGTCGTCCGCCATCAGCTCGGGGAGGATGTCGCGGCCGTCGTAGAGCACGCGCCGCATCCAGCCGAGGTGGTTGAGGCCGACGTAGTCCATCTGCACGCGCTCGTGGTCGAGCCCGAGCAGTCCGGCGACGCGGCGGCCGAGGCCGGACGGGGTGTCGCAGATGCCGAGCACGCGGTCGCCCAGCACGGACTGCATCGCCTCGGTGATGATGCCGGCCGGGTTCGTGAAGTTCATCACGTAGGCGCCGGGGGCGAGCTCCTTGATCGCCTTCGCCGCCTCGACCATCACGGGGACGGTGCGGATGGCGTAGGCCAGGCCGCCGGGGCCGGTCGTCTCCTGGCCGAGCACGTTCAGGTCGAGCGCGACGTGCTCGTCGCAGCGCCTGCCCTCCAGCCCGCCGACGCGCAGCGCGGCGAACACGAAGTCGCTGCCCTCCACCGCGCGGCGCAGGTCGGTGGTCGGGACGAGCCTCGGCGCGTCCGGGAAGCCGGCGGCCAGTTCGGTGAGGATCGCCATCATCGTGTGCAGGCGGGCCTCGTCGACGTCGTAGAGGGCGACCTCGTCGACGCGTGGGGAACCGGTGTCGCGCAGCAGCGCCTGGTAGACGTATGGCGTGCGGAATCCGCCGCCTCCGAGGATGCAGAGCTTCATACGACCGTGACCTCTCCGCCGGCGTTCCGGCACAGTGCGAGCGTTTCGTCGGGGGCGCCGGAGGTGGTGACCAGCGCGTCGACGTCGGTGAGGGAGCAGAGCCGCAGGGCGCCGCTCCCGGGGAACTTGGCCTCCGACGCGAGCAGCACGACGCGGTCGGAGGCGGCGATCATCGACTGCTTGATGGGCGCCTCGACGGCCATGTTGTCGACGACGTGCCCGTTGGCCCGCACACCCGTGCAGGACAGGAAGACGATGTCCGCGCTGACCTGGCTGAGCGCCAGCTCGGCGAGCGAGCCGACCAGCGTGCGGTAGTTGCGGCGCACGACGCCGCCGAGCAGCACGAGCCGCACCGCCTCGTCGTCGCGGAGCTCGTCGAAGACCGCGAGGTTGGAGGTGATGACGGTGATGTCGCGGCCGCGCAGCTGGCGTGCGACCAGGGGGGTCGTCGTGCCGATGTCCAGGATGACGACGCTGCCGTCGGCGACCATCGCGGCCGCTGCGCGCGCCATCCGCCACTTCAGGTCGATGTCGCGCGCGTCGTCGAAGGCGCCCTCCTCGGCGGTGGCGCCGTGGTCCTCCACGGTCGCGCCGGGAGAGAGCACCGCGCCGCCGTAGGTGCGGGTCAGCTCGCCGTTGCGGTCGAGGATCTCGAGATCGCGGCGGATGGTGGACTCGCTGACCGCGAGCGCGGCGGCGAGATCGCGCACCGACGCGGCGCCGTCGGTGCGCAGCGCGGACATGATGCGGTTCTGCCGCTCGCGGAGGATCATGGCTGACACTCTACCCACAGATGAGCAAACTCGCGCAAACTCCTGCACGAATACATGTTCAGACAATCAAACTTAACAAAAGTGCGTCACGCGGGTAATGTGATCGAAACACTGAGCGCTCAGGCTTGCGAGATATCAGCGGTGCCCCCGTGGAGTCACGCAAACTCGAGCATTCCATCCCACGGTTCCGCGATGAAGAGGAGAGCCCGTGATCGCACGACCGCTGCACGAGGGAGCAGAGCTCCTGTTCGCCGGCGACATCTTCTGCGATGTCGTCTTCGCCGGTGTGGACGTCCCCGAGGTGGGCGCCGAGGTGTACGCGGACGCGTTCACCATCACCGCGGGCGGCGTCGCGAACCGTGCGGTGGCGGCGGCCAGGGCCGGCGCCTCCACTCTGCTGCTGTCCCGCCTCGGCGACGACCCGCTCGGCGAGCACCTGCACGGCGTTCTGGACGCGGAGCCGGGGCTGGACACCCAGCTGCTGGAGCGCGTCCCCGGTCACCAGAGCCCGGTGACCGTCTCGCTCACCACCCCGGAGGACCGCTCCTTCATCACCTACCAGGAGGACCTCGGGCACCAGGACGTGCCGGAGTCCCTCGGCCCGATCGGGGCGACCAACGTCGGGATCGCGCGCGAGCTGCCCGAGTGGGTCGCGCGGCTGCGCCGGGCTGGCACCACGATCGTCGGCGGCGTCGGCTGGGATCACACGGGGGAGTGGTCGTCCGACGTGCTCGACCGGCTCTCCGAGGTGGACGTGTTCGTCCCCAACCACGTGGAGGCGATGCGCTACACGCGCACGGACGACCCGGTCCTCGCGGCCAAGGCCCTCGCCGAGCGGGTCCCGCTCGCCGTCGTGACGCGCGGCCCGCGCGGGGTCGTCGCCGTCGACTCCGCGTCCGGCGAGGTGGTCGAAGTGGAGGCTGTGCAGGTCCCCGTCGTCGACCCCACCGGCGCGGGCGACGTCTTCGTCGCCACCTTCATGGCCTCCGCGACCCGCGGCTGGGACCTGCGGACCCGGCTCCGGTTCGCCTCGCTCAGCGCGACCATCTCGGTCACCGGCCTCGGCGGCGCCGCCAGCGCGCCGCGCCCGCACGACCTCGTCGACTTCGTGGAACGGCACCGCCCCTCCGGGGACTGGTCGTTCCTCGACCGCACACCCGAACCGGCGCACTGACGCGCCGCGGCCTCACCCAGAACGAATCGGACCCCACCGTCCCCGACCGAACGGACACCCCATGAAGAAACGCACCAGCACCGTGACCCTGCTCGCCGGAGCCCTGACGGCGATCGCCCTCGGCCTCACCGCCTGTGCCCCCGGCGGCTCCGCTCCCGCGGCATCGCAGAGCCTCGGCCCGGTCTCCAAGGACATCGGCTCCGGTAAGGTCACTCTGACCGTCTGGGACCAGAACACCGACGGCGGCATCGACACCGCGCAGAAGGAGCTGAACGCCGCGTTCGAGAAGAAGTACCCGAACGTCACGATCAAGCGTGTCTCCCGCTCGTTCTCCGACCTGAAGACCACCCTCAAGCTGGCGCTGTCGGGCGACAACCCGCCGGACGTCGTCCAGGCCAATCAGGGCTACCCGGACATGGGCGCGTTCGTGAAGGCGGGCCTGCTGCGCCCCGTCGACGACTACGCCGACCTGTACAAGTGGAACGACTACTACCCGTCGAGCCTGCTCAAGCTGAACTCGTTCTCCTCGGACGGCAAGACCTGGCAGGGCGACAAGCTGTACGGGGTCTCCCAGACCGGCGAGCTCGTCGGCCTCTACTACAACCGGGCCGTGCTGCAGAAGGCCGGCATCAGCCAGCCGCCGACCACGCTCGACGAGCTGACCGCCGACATGGCCAAGGTAAAGGCCGCCGGCTCCCTCCCGCTCAGCTACGGCGACGTCGAGAAAAGCCCCGGCATCCACCTGTACGGCTTCGCGCTGTCGGCGCTCGCCGGATCGCAGAAGGTCAACGACCTGGTCAAGGGCACCAGCGGCTCCTGGACGGGCGACGATGAGGTGAAGGCCGCGAGCGTCGTGCAGGGCTGGCAGAAGTCCGGCTACATCACGCCCGGCGCCAACGGCGTCTCGCGGGACGCAGCGGTCGCCTCGTTCGGCAAGGGCGACGCCGCCTTCCTCATCACCGGCACCTGGTACCTCGCGACGCTCGCCGACGCGGCGGCCGCCAAGGACATCGGCTTCACCGCGCTGAAGCCCGCCGGCTCGGACACCCCGGTCACGATGGGGGGCGAGGGCCTGGCCTGGGCGATCACGTCCAAGACCAAGAACGCCAACGCCGCCGCGGCCTACATCGACTTCATCACCGACAAGAACGCCTCCGAGGTGCTGGTGAAGACGGGCAACCTGCCGACGGTCGTCCCGAGCGACTCCACTCCCGAGACGGGAACGGTCACCGGTGACATCACCTCCAACTACATGACGATCTCGAAGAGCAACGGCATCACGCCCTACCTCGACTACGCGACGCCGACGTTCTACGACACCCTGACCGCCGCAGCGCAGGACCTGATCGCCGAGAAGGCGATGCCCGAGCAGTTCGGTCAGAAGCTGCAGGACGACTACGCGGCGTTCACGAAGAGCAACGGATGACCGTGACCGCTCATCCGAACGAGCAGGCGGCCCCGGCCGCCACCCGGCCGGCCGGGGCCCAGCGCCCCGGCCGTGCCGGTCGCGGCGGTCGCGGCGGGAGGCGCAGGCGGCGCAGCATGGTTGCCTACCTGTACGTGCTGCCCGCGTTCGTCGTCTTCGCGATCTTCCTGGGCTGGCCGTTCATCCAGACCATCCAGTACTCGTTCTACAACTGGGACGGCCTCTCGCCCGCCACCTGGGCCGGCTTCGCCAACTACGTCTCGGTCTTCACCGACACCGAGCTGCGCGACGCGTTCGGCCACGCGCTGGTGCTGATGCTGTTCTACGCCGCGGTGCCGATCCTGCTCGCCCTGTTCCTGACCGCGCTGATCTCGCGGGCCAACCGGCTGCGGGGGATGAGCGTCTACCGCACCGTGCTGTTCCTCCCGCAGGTCATCGCCTCGGTGGTCGTCGCGACCATCTGGGTCTCGATCTACTCGCAGGACGGGCTGATCAACCAGACGCTGCGGCTGCTGGGCCTCGATGCGCTCACCCGGGTCTGGCTCGGCGACTACAGCTTCGCCCTCCCGGCGATCGGGTTCGTCGGCACCTGGCTGAACATCGGGCTGTGCCTGGTGCTGTTCCTCTCCGGCGTCGGCAACATCCAGCCCGAGCTGTTCGAGGCGGCGCGGCTGGACGGCGCGGGCGCGGTGCGCGAGTTCTTCTCGATCACGCTGCCCGCGCTGCGCGGCCAGATCGCGGTCGCGCTGACGCTCACGGTGGTCTCCGCGCTGAAGACCTTCGATCTCGTCTACGTGACGACGGGTGGAGGACCGGGAACCTCGACGACGGTGCCCGCGTTCGAGGCCTACAACCGCGCGTTCAACACCGGCCAGGTCGGCTCGGCGGCGGCCGTCGCCATCGCGCTGACCGTCGTCATCATGATCGTCACCGCCCTCATCAGCCGCATCCAGCCGAAGGACGTGCAATGAGACTGACCAGACGCGAGAAGATCGTCGACTACGTCGTTCTGACCCTGTTCGGCCTGTTCGCCATTGTGCCGCTGATCGGCGTGCTGTTCTCCGCCGTGACGCCGCCGTCCGAGAACGAGGGCGGCCTCGCCCTGCCCACCAAGATCGACCTCGGCAACTTCGGCGCCGCGTGGTCGGAGGGGCACTTCGGCAGCTACATGTTCTCGAGCGTCGTCGTGACGCTCGGCGTGGTCGTGCTCACGACGCTGCTCGCGGTACTCGCCGGGTTCGCGTTCGCCCGCCTGGACTTCCCCGGTTCCGGGATCATCTTCTTCGTGATGCTGGCCGGCCTCATGCTGCCGGCAGAGGCGTTCATCATCCCGCTGTACTTCAACCTGCGCAGCGTCGGCCTCACCGACACCTACCAGAGCCTGATCCTGCCGCAGACGGCCCAGTCGCTGGCGTTCGCGATCTTCTGGATGCGCAACCAGTTCCGCTCCTTCCCCGGCGAGATCATCGAGGCCGCGCGTATCGACGGCGCCCGCGACATCCGTGTGCTCTGGCAGGTGATCGTCCCGCCGTCCCTCGCGCCGATCATGACGATGTGCGTGCTGGTGGCGATGTGGACCTGGAACGAGTTCCTGATGCCGCTCGTCCTGATCACGAGCGAGGACCGCAGGACCGCCCCGCTCGGGCTCGCGTTCTTCAAGGGCGAGCACCTGACCGATTACTCGCTGCTCAGCGCCGCGGGGATCATCGTCGCCATCCCGATCGTGGTGCTGTACTTCGTGCTGCAGAAGCGGTTCATCTCCGGGATGCTCGGGGGGATCTCGGCGAAGTAGGGGGCCTGGGGCGCGGCTGTGGCCCTAGGGCCGGTGGTCCTCTACGGCCTCGCGGTGTGTCGGGGTGCGCCCTGCGCGCTCCCCCAGACGCCGCTGCTCGCTGCGCTCGCGGCGGCGCCCGGGGCCCCTCGCGTGCAGGGGCCCGATAGTCGCCAGCGAGCTTCTGCACATACGGCAAGGGCCCGGCGCGCGGAGCGCGCCGGGCCCGTGCCGGATGTGGAGAAGCGTCGGGGTGACAGGATTTGAACCTGCGGCCTCTTCGTCCCGAACGAAGCGCGCTACCAAGCTGCGCCACACCCCGGTTGGCCCGAAGGCCTCCATAAGAATACACGAGCTTCGGGGGTGCTCGTGACCACCCGCCTCACTCCGAGGCGGTCAGGGTGACCAGCGTCGCCTCCGGGCGGCAGGCGAACCGGACGGGCGCGTAGATCGACGTGCCGAGTCCCGCCGAGACGTTGAGGTACGCGGAGCGGAAGGCGTGACGCCACAGGCTCAGCCCCTTCGCCTGCGAGCGCGGGATGTCGCAGTTCGCCACCAGGGCTCCGAACCCGGGCACGCAGACCTGGCCGCCGTGCGTGTGGCCGGCGAAGATCATCTCGGCACCGTAGGTGACGAACGCGTCCAGCACGCGCCGATAAGGGGCGTGGACGACGCCGATCGTCACGGTCGGGCGCTCCGGCCGCGGCTCGTCGTCCAGCCAGGTCGCGTCGTCCGAGTACGGATCGTTCTCGCGCAGCTCGTCCAGCGCTCCGGGGATGGCCTCGACGCGGTCGTAGCGGATGTGCGGATCGTTGACCCCGAACAGCTCCAGGTGCGTCCCGCGGATGTCCAGCGCGCCGGCCGCGTTGTTGAGGTCCAGCCAGCCGAGGTCGCGCAGGTACGCTGTCAGCGCCGCGTCGTCCAGGCGCGGAGCGGTCGACGTGTTCCGCTTCGACGGGCCGGTGAAGTACTTCAGCGGGTTCTTCAGCTGCGGTCCGAAGTAGTCGTTCGAGCCGTGCACGAACACGCCGGGGATGCCGCGGAAGGCGTCGAGCGCGGCACGGACGCCCGCGATCCCGTCCTCGTGACCCAGGTTGTCCCCGGTGTCCACCACCAGGTCCGGCTGCAGCCGGGCCAGCGAGCTGACCCACTCCTGCTTGTCGCGCTGCCAGGGCGCCATGTGCAGGTCGGACAGGTGCAGCACGCGGATCGGCTGTGCCCCTGCCGGAAGCACCGGCGCGGACACCTCGCGCAGCGTGAACGCCCGACGCTCGACCAGCGATCCGTACGCGAACGCGGCCGCGCCCGCGCCGGCGAGCGTCGCGAGGGCGACGCCGACCGGGCGCAGTGCGGACCCGCGGCTCACTGGCCGCCCGGTTCGGGCGTCGAGGTCGCCGGAGCCTTCTTGACGGTGAGCGTGATCTGGCTGCCCGCCTTCACCGGCGTGTTCGCCGGCGGGTTCATCGACTGGACGATGGCGTCGCCGCCGCCTCCACCGCTCACCTTGACGCGGAATCCCGCTCCGGTGAGCGTGGCCTCGGCCTCGGACACCTTCTTGCCCACCACGTCCGGCACGACCACCTGCGAGCCGTTGCTGATGTTCAGCGTGATGACGCTGCCCTTGCCCACCGACGAGCCCGCCGCCGGGTCCGTCGTCGCGACGGTGCCGGCCGGCTGCGCGGAGTCGACCTGCGGGCCGTCCTGCACATCGAAGCCGAGGCCGGTGAGGATCGACTTCGCCTCCGACGGCGACTTGCCGGACACGTCGGGCACCGTGACCTGGATGCCGCGCAGGAGCGTGCTGTCGGGTGAGGGGAAGTCATCCCCGCCGTACTTGCCGACGGCGGCCGACATCATCTGTTCCATGACAGCGGTGCGCGCCTGGGCCGGGGTCTTCCCGTGCGTCGGGTACGTCCGCCGCAGGTCCTGGTCGCCTACGACGTTGCCGACCCAATAGGCGCCGGCGACCTTCGTGGTCGCGGCCACGAGCCAGAGCTGCTTGTTGTCGTCGGTCGTTCCGGTCTTGGCGAGCATATCCTTGCCGGTGGTGTTCATCCCGGCCGCGGTACCGCCCGTCACGACACGCTTCATCGCATATGCCATGCCCGCCGCGACGCCGGGGTCGACCGACTGCGAGCACTTGGACGCCGGCGGCTTCACTTCTTTGCCGTCGGGGCCGACGATCTTGTCGATGGCGATCGGGGTGCAGGTGACGCCGCCGTTCGCGATGCCGGCGAACGCGGTCGCCATCGTCAGCGGGGAAATGGTGTTCGTGCCGAGGACGCTCGCGGGGTTCGCGTCGAGCTCCTTGCCGTCCGCCGTGTGCACGTCGAACGCCTTGGCGGTGTCGCGGATCTTGCACAGGTCGAGCTGGGATGCCATCGACACGAACGCGGTGTTGATCGATGCCGCGGTCGCCTCGATGGCGCTGCGCGTCCCCTCTTCGCCCGGGCCGTCGTTGGTCGGCCAGCGGGCGTCGACGGGACCGTATGCGCCACCCTCGCCGTTGTTGTAGCAGTAGCCCTTGAACGCGGTGCTCGAGTAGGTGCGCACGTTCGCGTTCACCGTCTCGTAGAGGGAATGCCCCTCCTTCAGCCACTCCGCGAGCGTGAAGGTCTTGTACGTCGATCCGACCTGGAATCCGTTCGAACCGCCGTAATCGCTGTCGGTCGAATAGTTGATCGAGGTGTACTTGGGGCTGGTCTTCGCGACCTCGGGGTCCTGGCTGTACTCCTTGTTCTGCGCCATGTAGAGCACGCGCCCGGTACCGGGCTGGACACCGACGAGCGAACCGCCGATGTCGAAGTCGTAGACCTGCGGCACGTAGGATGCCATCGTCTCCTCCGCGACCTTCTGCAGGTCCACGTCGAGCGAGGTGTAGATCTTGAAGCCGCCGCGGTTGAGGTTCGCGGCGCGGGTGTCCCTGTCCTTGCCGAAGGCGGGGTCCTGCAGGAAGATCTTCTGCACGTAGTCGCAGAAGTACGCCGCGCCCCCCGCGGTCTGGCAGCCGCGCGTTGACGGGGTGATCTGCGGCTGGATGGGTGTCTTGATCGCCGTCTCGTACTGCGCCTTGGTCAGCTTCTTGTACTGGTACATCTTGTCGAGGATGTAGTCCCGGCGCTCTTTGTTCTTGGCGTAGCCGTTGGCCGCCCCATTGGTCTTCGACTCGGGGTCGTCGAGCTTCAGACTGGTCGGCTCGTTGACGATCGCGATCAGGCTCGCGGCCTGCGCGGGCGTCAGCGCCGCCGCCGTCGTGTTGTAGTAGTACTTCGCCGCGGACTCGATGCCGTAGACGGAGCCGCCGAAGCCGGCGATGTTGAGGTAGCCCTGCAGGATCTCGTCCTTGGAGTACTTCTTCTCCAGGCCGATCGCGTACTTCATCTCCTTGACCTTGCGGTCGGGGGAGACGCCGGTGGAGTCGACGACGCACTGCTGGTAGGCCGCCTTGTCGTCCTTGGACTTCTGCGGCATCGCCTCGCACTTCTGCAGCAGCACGTTCTTCACGTACTGCTGGGTGATCGAGGAACCGCCCTGGACGCCGCCGCCGGAGACGGTGGAGAGGACGCCGCGCACAGTGCCCTGGATGTCGACGCCGCCGTGCGAGTAGAAGCGCGGGTCCTCACCGGCGATCGCCGCGTCCTTCGCCGCCTGGGACATCTTGTCGAAGCCGACAGGGAGGCGGTTCTGCGAGTAGAAGGTCGCCAGCGGGTAGCCGTTGGACGCGTAGACGGTGCTCGGCTGGGCGAGCTGACCGATCTCGAGGTATTCGGGGAGGCCCTCGAACACGCCGATGCTGTTGTTGGCCGCCATCCCGGTCACCGCGATGGCGGGGGTGACGGCGGCGGTGACCAGAAGACCGGCCACAGCACTCATGCCGACGAACGCGCCGACCGCACCGAGCACACCTCTAGCCTGTGGTTTTTTCGCAGACATAGGATTCAGAGTAGGCGATGAACCTGATAAACCCCCCGAATGGAAAGAGCGCCATGCCACGCTGGGAATACCTTACGACTCCTCTCATGATCCACAACACCGCAGCCATCCTGAACAACTGGGGTTCGGACGGCTGGGAGCTGGTGCAGGTCGTGACCGGCCCGGAGGGCGGCCTGGTCGCCTACCTGAAGCGCCCCCTGCTGGACGGGGAGGACGCCTGATGGCCGCGATCGAGGCGCGTCTCGCCGAGCTCGGGATCGACCTGCCGGACGTCGTCCCGCCGGTCGCCGCGTACACCCCCGCCGTGGTCGACGGCGGATACGTCTACACCTCCGGCCAGCTGCCGATGGTCTCCGGCGCGCTGCCGGCGACCGGCAAGGTCGGCGCGGGGCACGGCCTGGTTCCGCCGGAGGACGCGAAGGACTACGCGCGCACCTGCGCCCTGAACGCGCTCGCCGCCGTCAAGAGCGTCATCGGCTCCCTCGACCGCGTCACGCGCGTGGTGAAGGTGGTCGGCTTCGTCTCCTCCGACCCGTCGTTCACCGGTCAGCCGGGCGTGATCAACGGCGCGTCCGAGGTCCTGGGCGAGATCTTCGGCGACGCCGGCGTGCACGCGCGTTCCGCCGTCGGCGTCGCGGTGCTGCCGCTCGACGCCCCCGTCGAGGTCGAACTCATCGTCGCCTTCGACTGACCGCGCCTTCGGGCGCCCAGCACACCTCAATCGGGGCGCCTGGGGGTGGTTTGGGGGCGGGTTTCGGTTGGCGGGGGGCGGGGGGGGGGGGG
>NZ_JBQCGZ010000071.1:0-12339 GCF_051955155.1 Leifsonia sp. | reverse complement strand
CGTGCCCTGCACGAGGAAGTCGACGGTCTCGCCGTGGGCCTTCGCGTCGGACACGACGTCGAGGGCGGCCTGCTCGAACACGCGGATGAACTCGCGGCCGATGATCTTGCGCTTCGTCTCCGGGTCGCTGACGCCGGCGAGCGCGTTCAGGAACTGCTCCTGCGCGTTCACGGTCACCAGGCGGACGCCCGTGGCCGCGACGTAGTCCTCCTCCACCTGGCGCGCCTCGTCCTTGCGGAGCAGGCCGTGGTCGACGAACACGCACACCAGCTGGTCGCCGACGGCCTTGTGCACCAGCGCGGCGGCGACCGCGGAGTCCACGCCCCCCGAGAGCGCGCAGATGACCCGGCCGGAGCCGACCTGCGCCTGGATGGCGGCGACCTGGTCGGCGATCACGTTGCCGCTGTTCCAGTCGGCCGGGATGCCGGCGGCACGGTGCAGGAAGTTCTCGAGCACCGCCTGGCCGTACTGCGAGTGCTTCACCTCGGGGTGCCACTGCACCCCGTACAGCTTGCGCTCGTCGTTGGCGAACGCGGCGACCGGGGTGTCCTCGGTGGACGCGAGGACGTCGAAGCCCTCCGGGGCCCGGGAGACGGAGTCGCCGTGGCTCATCCACGCCGTCTGCTCCTCCGGCTGGCCGCCGAGCAGGCTGCTCTCGCTCGCGGAGCCGGGGATGCGGACGGCCGTCGAGCCGTACTCGCGGCGCCCGGTCTTCGCGACCTCGCCGCCGAGCGCGGTCGCCATCACCTGGAAGCCGTAGCAGATGCCCAGCACGGGGACGCCGAGCTCGAGGATGCCGGTGTCGAGGGAGGGCGCGCCCTCCTCGTACACGCTCGACGGCCCACCCGAGAGCACGATGCCGGAGGGCCGCTTGGCGGCGACCTCGGCCGCGGTCACGGTGTGCGGCACGATCTCGGAGTACACGTTCGCCTCACGGACCCGGCGGGCGATCAGCTGCGCGTACTGCGCGCCGAAGTCCACCACGAGGACGGGTCCGGCCGGGTTCGCCGAGTCGGCGCCTCCCAGCAGGTCGCTGAATGCTGCGTCGGTGCTAATTTGTCGCCTCCACGAGGTTCGCGGCCTCGGCCTCACGGCCGGCCAGATAGGTCTTGACCTGCTTGCTGATGCGCGCCTCCACGAAGAAGGACAGGAACGGCACGACGCCGCCGAGGGCGATCATGACGAACTTCGTGAACGGCCACCGCATGAGGCTCCACAGGCGGAAGTCGGAGAACAGGTACACCACGTACAGCCAGCCGTGCGCGATGAGGATGCCGGTGCTGAGGTCGATGCCGGTCGGCGCGACCGCGGTCTTCACCGGGACGAAGGTGAGCGCGCCGTAGTTGCTGAAGGCGAAGAGCTCGTAGCCGAAGCCGTACTTCACGATCATCTCCGCGCAGAGCAGCAGGAGCATGATGCCGGTGATGTACGCGAACACCTGGTAGAACCGCAGAGCGCCCCGGATCTTCGGGAAGTCTTCGAGTTTGGGGGCGAGGGGCATGAGGCTATTCTACTTTCCCCGCGCGGGCGGGTCCGCCCTGGGCCGCGGCCACCGCCTGCTCGGCCTCGGCGAGCTCGCGCAGCTCGTCCTCCTTCTGCTTGGCGTCCTTCACCAGGCGGTACCAGAGGAAGATCGCGAAGCCGGCGAAGATGATCCACTCGGCCGCGTAGAAGACGTTCAGCCAGTTCAGCTCGGTCTGCGCGATCGGCGGAGGCGAGTCGATGCGGTCGAGTCCGGCCGGCGCCGAGCGGTCGACCACGTAGGCGGAGTAGACGTCCATCCCGTCGACGCCGTGCCAGAGGTTGTAGAGGGCGCCGACGCCGAGCGTGCGCATGGCCGTCGGGTTCTTCTTGTCCGCGGGCACCTCGGGCTGCTCGTCCGGCAGGATGCGTCCGGTGACGCGCTGCTCCGACGCCGGCTCGTCCGCCAGGCGGGCCGCTGCGGCCTTCGCCGTCGCCTCGTCCGGCGCCCAGCCGCGCGCGACGGCGAGCGCGACCGGCGCTCCGTCGATCTGGACGGTCGCGTGGCTGACGACCCAGTAACCGGTGTGGCCGAGGTTGAGCCGGCCGTAGAGCAGCTCCTCGTCGCCCGGGGTGAACGTGGCCGTGAACGAGACCAGCTGGCCGACCGCCTTGTCGGTGATCGGTCCGCCCGGCTTCGCGACCTGCTCCAGCGGCAGCACCGTCTCGCTCGGCGCCTCGACCGCCTTGCCCGACTCGATGGCGCGCTCCAGCTGCCACTGGCCGAGCCAGGCGAATCCCGCGGCGAGCGCGAGCGCGAACACCAGCGCACCGATCCAGCGCGGGCGCAGCATCATCCGGAACAGCGTCGTCTCACCGCTGTCGTTCGCCAAACTACGGCGTGTATCGCTAATGGCTCAGTCCCGCTCTCGCATCTCACCCGAGTCCTGCTGCTGCATCGCCTGCTCGACGATGCGATCGACGGACTGGCGCGTCTCATCCGCGCTCGTTCCCTCGCGGCGCGTGTCGGAGTCGAGGTCGGCGGTGGCCGCCTCGACGAGCGCGATCTCCTCGTCCAGCATCGGGTCGCGCGTCTTCCGCCGGCTGCTCCGCTTGGGTTTACCGGTCCGTAGGATCATCGCACCGATCTTCTCGGAGTTCGCTGCGAGGATCGGGCCGAGAACCGCCATGATGAGCACGTAGAGACCCGCGAACGGCTGGATGCGCGGGTCGAGCCCCGCGCTGATCGAGAGCGTCGCGAGGATCAGCGCGAACTCGCCCCGGTTCTGCAGGATCACCGTGGTGTTGATGCCGGCCTGCGGGCCCATCTTGTTGATCCACGCGACGAACTGCCCGGCCAGGATGTTGAGCACGATCGTCATCCCCACCGCGGCGAGCACCGGCCCGAGCACCGACGGGAACTTGGCGGGGTCCAGCTCGAGGCCGAAGTTCAGGAAGAAGAACGCGGCGAACACGTCCCGCAGCGGGATCGCGATGCTCTCGATCTTGTTGCGGTACTTGGTCGCGCCGAGCACGAGGCCGATCAGGAACGCGCCGATCGCGTCGGTGACGCCGAGGATCTCGCCGATGCCGGCGAAGAGCACCGCCAGCCCGAAGAACAGGATGGTGAAGAGCTCGTCGTCCTTCGTGCGGAACAGCCGGGACACGACGCGCCCGCCCCAGCGCGCGATCGTGAACATGACCACGAGGAACAGGAACGCGATCGCCAGCTTGCCGACCACCGGCCAGAAGTCGGTCTCCCCGCTCAGCACCACCGACACGATCGCCAGGTAGATCGCGATGAAGATGTCCTCGACCACCGTCACGCCGAGGATCATCGGCGTTTCGGTGTTGGGCAGCCTGCGCAGCTCGATCAGGAGCTTCGTGACGATCGCGGAGGACGACGTCGCCGTCATGCCCGCGATGACCAGCGCCTCCCTGGTCCCCCAGCCGACCATGAAGCCGAACGCCAGCCCGACCCCCATGTTGATCAGGATGTACGAGCCGCCCGAGATGATCAGCTTGCCGAAGTTGCCGAAGAACTCGTCCTGGTCGAACTCCAGGCCCAGATTGAACAGCAGCAGGATGAGCCCGAAGATCGCGATGAGCTCGATGTAGTGGCTCTCGAAGTCGAGCGGGAACCACCCGGTGTGCGGGCTGGCGAGCAGTCCGACGATCATGTAGATGGGGATCGCGGGGAGACCCACCAGCTTGCCGAGGCGTCCGAGCACGTAGGCGACGAGCAGCAGGATGCCGAGAACGATGAGGTCTTCTCCGAGATGCATGGATCAGCCTCCCGGCGGCGCGTCGGCAGCGGCCCGCGCGGCGGTCTCGCCGGTGCGGAAGAACGCGAACGCCTTCGCCACCTTCTCCGGGGTGCCCGCGACGACGAGGGTGTCGCCGGGGAAGACCTTGAAGTCGGGGGCGGGCGCGGGATTGGCGGAGTCGCCGCGCACGACGGCCACGACGGTGAGCCCGACGAAGCCGCGGTCACCGGGCGCCCCCAGCTGCTGGCCGGCGATGTAGTCCTCGTAGTCGACGGAGAACCAGTCGATGCTGAGCCCGGGGATCTGGTCGAGGGCGGTCAGCGACTCGGTGATCTGCGTACCGCCGAGGAGCTCGGCGAGCGTGTGCGCTTCGTCCTCGCTGAGGCGCAGCGACACCTTGGTGACGTCTGCGCCGTCTTCGTGATCCGAGAACGTGATCAGGTCGCTGTGCCCGGACCGGTGGGCGATCACGCCGACTTTGCCGCCGTCGTCCGTGACGAAGGTGTGCAACACCCCGACCCCGGGCAGTTTGACCCGTCGAACGTCAACCATCATCCGTCTCCATCCGTCGCGGGCACTGCTCCCAGCCTACCGGAGGCGGCTGGACGGTCCCGGGGTGGGCGGAACGCGCGAGGGGCACGGCGCCGCGCGGAACGTGCGCGGCGGCGTGCCCCTCGACGGTGGGCCGGCGCGGCCTACGGGGTGGCCGTGCGGGTGACCTTCGCGGCCTTGGCCGCCTCGGCGTCGACGTCCACGATGTCCGGCGCCTCCAGGCGCACCCGGTCGGCGGACTCGTCGTCCGGCTGCAGCTGGCTCTCCCGCTCGGCGGCGACCCGTTTGAGGTAGGTCTGCACCTCGCGCTCCTCGCGCGCCGTGTCCCAGCCGAGGACCCCGGCCATCAGGGACGCGGCGACGGGGGCAGCGGAGACGCCGCGGTCCCACGCCTCGATCGAGATGCGGGTGCGGCGGGCGAGCACGTCCTCCAGGTGCAGGGCGCCCTCGTGCGAGGCGGCGTAGACCACCTCGGCGCCGACGTAGTCGTCCGCGCCGGGCAGCGGGTCGGCCAGCGACGGGTTCTCCCTGATGAGGTCGAGGATGTCCTCGGCCAGCGTCCCGTAGCGGTTCAGGAAGTGCTCGATCCTGGCCGGGTGCAGGCCGCTCTCCGTGGCGATGCGCGAGCGGCGGTTCCAGGCGGCCTGGTAGCCCTCCGCCCCGACCAGCGGGATCTCCATCGTGGTGCTCGCCGGGATCTTGCCGTCCAGCGCGTCCACCGCAGCGTCGATCGCGTCCTTCGCCATCACCCGGTACGTCGTCCACTTGCCGCCCGCGATCACGACCAGGCCGGGCACCGAGTGCGCCACCAGGTGCTCGCGGGACAGCTTGGAGGTCTCCTCCGACTCGCCGGCGAGCAGCGGGCGCAGGCCCGCGTAGACGCCCTCGACGTCCTCGCGCGTGAGCGGGACGTTCAGCACCTCGTTGACGTGCGCGAGCAGGTAGTCGATGTCCGCGGCGGTCGCGGCCGGGTGCGCCTTGTCCAGGTGCCAGTCGGTGTCCGTCGTCCCGATCAGCCAGTGCCTGCCCCACGGGATGACGAACAGCACGCTCTTCTCGGTGCGCAGCAGCAGGCCCATCTTCGACTGGAAGCGGTCCCGCGGCACCACCAGGTGGATGCCCTTGGACGCGCGCACCTTGAACTGGCCGCGCTCGCCGACCATCGCCTGGGTGTCGTCCGTCCAGACGCCGGTCGCGTTGACGACCTGCTTGGCGCGGATCTCGAAGCGCTCGTCGGTCTCCAGGTCGTGGGCCTGCACGCCGACGACCCGCTCCCCCACCTTGAGGAAGCCCTCGACCCGGACGCGGGTGGCGACGTGCGCGCCGTAGTTGGCTGCGGTGCGGGCGAGCGTCGCGGTGTAGCGGGCGTCGTCCACCTGGGCGTCGTAGTAGGTGATCCCGCCGACCAGCGCGTCGCTGGCGAGGCTCGGGATGGCGCGCAGCACCTGGCGCTTGCTCAGGTGCCGGTGGTGCGGGACGCCCGGCGGCCGCAGTCCCGTGTAGGAGAAGATGTCGTAGAGCATCATGCCGGCGCCGATGTAGAACCGCTCCCACACGCGCTTGTGCAGCGGGTAGAGGAAGCGCACCGGCTTCACCAGGTGCGGGGCGATGCGCTGCAGCAGCAGGCCGCGCTCGATCAGCGCCTCGCGGACGAGGCCGAAGTCGAGCTGCTCCAGGTAGCGGATGCCGCCGTGGACGAGCTTCGACGAGCGGCTGGAGGTGCCGGAGGCGAAGTCCCTCGCCTCCACCAGGCCGACGCTGAGACCGCGGGTGACCGCGTCGACCGCGCTGCCGACGCCGACGATGCCGCCGCCGACCACCAGGATGTCGAGCTCGGTCTCCTTCAGAGCAGCGATCGCGTCGGCGCGCTCGGCGGGGCCGAGCCTGGACGGGGATGTTGTCGCCATCGTTTCCTCCTCCCCGGCCGCCGTCGGCCGAGACCTAGTGCGTCTGATAGGGCGCGACGACCACCTCGACGCGCTGGAACTCCTTCAGGTCCGAGTATCCCGTCGTCGCCATGCTCCGGCGCAATGCTCCCACCAGATTCGCAGACCCCTCGGCGACCGGCGCCGGTCCGTACAGGATCTCCTCGAGCGGTGCCACCTGGCCGACCTGGACGCGGTTGCCGCGCGGCAGGTGCGGGTGGTGCGCCTCCGCGCCCCAGTGCCAGCCGCCGCCGGGCGCGTCGGTGGCGCGCGCGAGCGTCGAGCCGAGCATCACCGCGTCGGCGCCGCAGGCGATGGCCTTGACGATGTCGCCGGAGCTGCCGAGACCACCGTCGGCGATCACGTGCACGTAGCGGCCGCCCGACTCGTCCATGTAGTCGCGGCGGGCGCCTGCCACGTCCGCGACGGCGGTCGCCATCGGGGCGTGGATGCCGAGGGTGGAGCGGGTCGTGGACGCCGCGCCGCCGCCGAAGCCGACGAGGACGCCGGCCGCGCCGGTGCGCATCAGGTGCAGGGCCGCGGTGTAGGTGGCCGCGCCGCCGACGATGACGGGGACGTCCAGCTCGTAGATGAACTTCTTGAGGTTGAGCGGCTCCACGTTCTTGGAGACGTGCTCGGCGGAGACGGTGGTGCCGCGGATGACGAACAGGTCGACGCCCGCCTCCACGACGGTCTGGTACAGCTCCTGGGTGCGCTGCGGCGAGAGCGCGCCGGCGACGGTGACGCCGCCCTCGCGGATCTCGGCAAGGCGCTTGGTGACCAGCTCCGGCTTGATCGGCTCCGCGTAGATCTCCTGCATGCGGCGGGTCGCGCGCTCGGCGGGCAGCTCGCGGATCTCGGCGAGCAGCGGCTCCGGGTCCTCGTACCGGGTCCACAGACCCTCGAGGTCGAGCACGCCGAGGCCGCCGAGCTGGCCCATCATGATGGCCGTGGTCGGCGAGACCACGGAGTCCATCGGGGCGGCGATGACGGGGATGGAGAACTGGTACGCGTCGATCGTCCAGGAGACCGAGACGTCCTCGGGGTCGCGCGTGCGGCGGCTGGGCACCACGGCGACGTCGTCGAAGGCGTACACGCGGCGGGCGCGCTTGGCGCGGCCGATCTCAATCTCCATACTCACGGGTTCAGTCTATGACCCGGGCATCGCGCGGCCCACCCGGCCGCGCTCCCCGGGAGCGTCAGCGCGCCCGCGCCACCCGGGTCTCGTCCCACACCGGCTCGTCGGACTCGTAGACCTCGCCGTCCGCGCCGAAGACGAGGAAGCGGTCGAAGCCGCGCGCGAACCAGCGGTCGTGCGTGACGGCGACGACGGTGCCCTCGAAGCCGGCGAGCCCCTCCTCGAGCGCCTCGGCGGAGACCAGGTCCAGATTGTCCGTCGGCTCGTCGAGCAGCAGCAGCGTCGCGCCGGACAGCTCGAGCAGCAGGATCTGGAGCCGCGCCTGCTGGCCGCCGGAGAGAGACTCGAACGTCTGCTCGGCGGACGCGGCGAGCCCGTAGCGGTCGAGCACGCGGCTCGCCGCCTCCCTGGCCATGCCGTCCCTGCGGTCGTCGCCGCGGTGCAGGATGTCCAGCAGGGTGCGGCCGACCAGTTCCGGATGCTCGTGGGCCTGCGCGAACAGCCCGGGCGCCACGCGCGCGCCGAGCTTGGCGACGCCGGTGTGCGGCACGGGGGCGCCCGCCACCTCGGCCGCGGCCAGGTGGCCGGCGGCCGGGTCCGGGTCGGTGCCGCCTGCGGCGAGTAGCCGCAGGAAGTGCGACTTGCCCGAACCGTTGGAACCGAGCACGGCGATCCGCTCGCCGAACCAGATCTCGGCGTCGAACGGCCGCATCAGCCCGGTCAGCTCCAGGCGGCTGCACTCCAGCACGCGCCGCCCGGTGCGGGAACCGGTGAGCCGCATCCGCACGTTCTGCTCGCGCGGGCGCTCCTGCGGCGGTCCCGCCAGCTCGAACTTCGCCAGCCGGGTCTGCGCCGCCTGGTAGGCGGAGGCGAGGTCGCTGTTGTACTTCGCCTTCTCCTTGAACCGCAGCACGAGGGCCTTCAGCTTGGCGTGCTCCTCGTCCCAGCGCCTGCGCAGCTCCTCCAGCCGCGCCATCCGCTCCTCGCGGGCCGCGTGGTAACCGTCGAAGCCGCCGCCGTGCGTCCAGGTCGTGTTCCCGGCGGCGCCGAGCTCCAGCGTCACGATGCGGTCGGCGGCGCGGGCAAGCAGCTCCCGGTCGTGCGAGACGAGCAGCACCGTCTTGGGAGTGGCGCGCAGCTGCTCCTCCAGCCAGCGCTTACCCGGAACGTCGAGATAGTTGTCCGGCTCGTCCAGCAGCAGCACCTGCTCCGGACCGCGCAGCAGGGCCTCCAGGACGACGCGCTTCTGCTCGCCGCCGGAGAGGGTGCGGACGGCGCGGTATTGCGCGCGCTCGAACGGGACGCCGAGCGCGGCGACCGTGCAGTGATCCCAGAGCACCTCCTGGTCGTAGCCGCCCGCGTCGGCGTACTCGGCGAGCGCCGTGGCGTAGCGCAGCTGGGTGTCGGTCTCGTCGCGCTCGATGATGGCGTCCTCGGCCGCCGCGAGACGCTCCGCTGCCGCCCGGACGGCCGTCGGCGCCGCATGCACGAGCAGATCGCGCACGGTCCGGTCGTCGCGCACGTGGCCGACGAACTGGTCCATCACCCCGAGTCCGCCGTCGATCACCACGGAGCCGGCGTCCGGTTTGAGCTCGCCCCGGACGATCCTCAGCAGCGTCGACTTGCCGGCGCCGTTCGCGCCGATCAGCGCGGAGACGCGGCCGTCGCCGACGCGGAACGAGACGTCGTCGAGCAGCGGATGACCGTCGGCGAGCGTGTACGAGACGCCGGAGACGTCGATGTGGCCCATGCGTGGATCCTGACCTGGAGTGCGGACAAAGCCTTCCAGGATAGAGGAAACCGCCGCCCACGGGAACGCGGGCGGCGGTTTCGAGAGGACGGGCTCAGTGCCGGTAGTTCGGCGCCTCCACGACCATCTGGACATCGTGCGGGTGCGACTCCTTGAGCCCGGCCGGGGTGATCCGGACGAACTTGCCGCGCTCCTTGAGCTCGGGGACGGTGCGTGCGCCGACGTAGAACATCGACTGGCGCAGGCCGCCGAGGAGCTGGTACGCAACGGCCGAGAGCGGTCCGCGGTAGGGCACCTGGCCCTCGATGCCCTCGGCGATCAGCTGCTCGTCGCTCGGGACGTCGGCCTGGAAGTAGCGGTCGCGCGAGTACGAGGTCTTCTTGCCGCGGGTCTGCATCGCGCCGAGCGAGCCCATCCCGCGGTAGTTCTTGAACTGCTTGCCGTTGACGAAGACCAGGTCGCCGGGCGACTCGGCCGTTCCGGCGAGCAGCGAGCCGAGCATGACGCTGTCCGCACCGGCGACGAGCGCCTTGGCGATGTCGCCCGAGTACTGCAGGCCGCCGTCCGCGATCAGCGGGACACCGGCGGGGCGGGCGGCGAGCGAGGACTCGTAGACGGCGGTCACCTGCGGGACGCCGACACCGGCGACGACGCGCGTCGTGCAGATCGAGCCGGGCCCGACGCCGACCTTGATCGCGTCCGCACCGGCGTCGATGAGCGCCTGCGCGCCGGAGCGCGTCGCGGCCTGGCCGCCGATCACGTCGACGTGCGAGGCGCGCGGCTCGTGCTTGAGCCTGCTGATGATGTCGAGCACGCCGCGGCTCTCGCCGTTCGCGGTGTCGACGACGATCACGTCGACACCGGCGTCGATGAGGGTCATCGCGCGCTCCCAGCCGTCGCCGAAGAAGCCGATGGCGGCGCCGACGCGCAGCCGGCCCTCCTCGTCCTTGGTGGCGTTGGGGTACTTCTCGCTCTTGTCGAAGTCCTTGACGGTGATGAGGCCGCGCAGCTTGCCGTCAGAGTCGACCAGGGGGAGCTTCTCGATCTTGTGCTCGGCGAAGATCGCGACGGCCGCGTCGGGGTCGATGCCGACCGGGGCGGTGATCAGCGGCTGGCGGGTCATCACGTCGCGGACCAGGGTGGTCGAGCGCTCGAACGGCGACACGAAGCGCATGTCGCGGTTGGTGATGATGCCGACGAGCGTGCCGTCGGCCTCGACGACCGGCAGGCCGGAGACGCGGAACTGCCCGCACAGGGTGTCCACCTCCTCCACGGTCGCGTCCGGGGTGGTGGTCACGGGGTTCGTGATCATGCCGGACTCGGAGCGCTTCACCTTGTCGACGTGCGACGCCTGGTCCTCGATGGAGAGGTTGCGGTGCAGGATGCCGATTCCGCCCTGGCGCGCCATGGCGACGGCCATGCGCGACTCGGTGACGGTGTCCATCGCGCTGGAGAGCAGCGGGGTGGCCATGGTGATGCGCTTGGTCAGGCGCGTCGAGGTGTCAACCTCGCTCGGGATGACGTCCGTGTACCCGGGAAGGAGCATGACGTCGTCGTAGGTCAAACCGATGAATCCGAACGGATCCGCCTGATCCATTTCACCCCTATCTAGAGTCGCCGCAAGTGTGGATGTCTCATGGTAACGGCAGAAGCTGGGGGCGTATTCCGAGCGCCGGCTACTCGACGGCCGCGAGATCGAGCTCGGCCTGCTTGCGGCCCTGGCGGGCGGCCACGATCATGTCCACGCTCAGGATGGCGAGGGCGAGCCAGACGATACCGAAGCCGATCCAGCGCTCCGGCGGCATGGCCTCGTGCAGAACGACGACGCCGACCAGGAACTGAATGAACGGGGCGAAGTACTGGATGAAGCCCATGTAGACCAGCGGCAGGCGCCGGGAGGCGGCGGCGAAGAACAGCAGAGGGACGGCGGTGATCACTCCGGCGCCGACGAGCAGCACGGCGTGCCAGGGCCCCTCGGTGCCGATGGTCAGCCCGGCCGTGACGCCGACGACGATCAGCTGCACGATGGCGACCGGGGTCAGCCACATCGTCTCCAGCGTGAGGCCGGACACCGCATCCACCCGGTCGCCGACGCGCTTCTTGATGAGCCCGTAGAAGCCGAACGAGAACGCCAGGATGAGCGCGATCCAGGGCACCTGGCCGTAGCCGACCGCGAGCACGATCACCGCGACGACGCTGACGCCCACGGCGACCCACTGCGCGATCCGGAGCCGCTCGCGCTGCACGATCACGCCGAGGAACACGGTCACGATCGGGTTGATGAAGTAGCCGAGCGCCGCCTCCACGACGTGCCCGCTCACCGTCGCGAGGACGTAGGTCTGCCAGTTGACGTAGATGAGCGCGCCGGCGAGGCCCATCGTGAACACCACTCGGCGGTCGCGCAGCAGCCGGCCGAACGCGCCCCAGGTGCGGGTGACCGTCAGCGCGATGGCGCAGAAGGCCAGCGAGAAGACGACCCGCCAGGCGACGATCTCCCATGCCGACGCCGGCACGAGGGAGAGGAAGTAGATCGGGAGGATGCCCCACAGCACGTAGGCCGAGATGGCGTAGATCAGTCCGGACTTGCGGTGCTCGGTGAGGGGCTGTGACACTCCGACGACACTACTCCGGTGCACGGACATCCGGCGCACGAGGCGGGGACGACGACGGCCCGGATGCGAAACGCATCCGGGCCGTCGTGCGAAGAGTCAGCGGGTCAGCGGACCACGACCGCGAGCACGTCGCGAGCCGACAGGACGAGGTAGTCCTCGCCGCCGAACTTGACCTCGGTGCCGCCGTACTTCGAGTAGATCACCTTGTCGCCGACGGCGACGTCGAGCGGCACGCGGTTGCCGTTGTCGTCGATGCGGCCGGGACCGACGGCCACGACCTCGCCCTCCTGGGGCTTCTCCTTGGCGGTGTCGGGGATGACCAGACCGGAAGCAGTGGTCTGCTCAGCCTCGACCTGCTTGATGACGATGCGATCTTCGAGCGGCTTGATGGAGACCGACACGGTTGACCCTCTTTCTTTGGTTAACGCAGTCTTTTGAGCGAAACGCTGGGTTAGCAAACTCGTAGTGAGAGTGCTAACACGAGTCTAGGGGGTGCGTTAGCAGTCACGCAACGTGAGTGCCAAGGGTAGCGTTGAGACCATGGAACGGTCCGAGCTGGTCGCACTGCTGAGCCCCGAGGGGCTTCGGCTGCTCGACTCCCTTCCCCCGTACCGCAGCGAAGGGGACGTGTTGC
>NZ_JBQCGZ010000070.1:0-6734 GCF_051955155.1 Leifsonia sp. | reverse complement strand
CCGGTCAACGGCACCTACAACTTCCGCGACGTCGGAGGGTACGCGGCAGCGGGCGGAGCCGTCCGCAGCGGCAAGCTGTTCCGGTCGGACGGGCTCGCCCGGCTCGGCGAGGAGGGCAGGAGGAGCCTCGAAGAGCTCGGCGTGCGGGTCGTGATCGATTTGCGCGACGACTTCGAGGTCTCCGCGATGCCGGACGACCTGGACGGACTCGGCATCACCGTGCTGCGGCTGCCGGTGTTCGAGGGCTCGGGCGCCTCGCAGGCCACGGTCGGCGCGACGCTCGTCGACCTCTACGAGAAGATCCTGCTGCAGCACAGGGGCGTCGTGATCACGGCGCTGCGCGAGGTGGCGGACACGGCGCACGAGGCCGTCGTCGTGCACTGCACAGCGGGCAAGGACCGCACCGGCATCGTCGTCGCCCTCGCGCTGCTCGCGGTCGGCGTGGACCGTGCGACCGTGATCGCGGACTACGCAATCACCCAGCGGAACCTCGACGGTCCGTGGCTGGAGGGCATGATCGCCCTGGTCGAGGGCTACGGCGTCCAGGTGACGCCCGACCTGCGGATCATCCTCGGCGGCAGCCCGCCCGAGGCGATGGAGACGGTGATCGACCTGCTCGAACGGCGCTTCGGCGGAGCCCGCGAGTACCTGCTGGACGGCGGGATGGACGAGGTAGAGCTCGCGAAGCTGCGCTCGGTGCTCGTCGAGCCGTCCTGATTCCCATCGGAGTCATAAGGCCTTCCCAGCCCGATCGCGGAGAGTGCATGCTTTCCTGTGATCATGGACGACAACCAGCCGACGGAGCCGCTCCCGGGAGACCGGCCGGAGCAGCTGCAGCGCGCCGAGCAGCCGCGCGCTGAGCGGGCGCCCGCGGGGCAGGCGCCGCAGTGGGGCGGGCAGCAGCCGCCGCCCGCGCAGGAACCGTTCTACCGCCGCCACGGCCTCGCCTTCGCGATCTCCACGCTCGTGCTCGGCGTCGTGGTGCTCTTCGGCATCGCCGGCGTCGGCGCGTTCGCGGTCGGCAGCCTGTTCGCGCACTCCGGGTCGATGCTGTCCCGCGTCCTGCACGACGGCGACCGGGGCCCGCAGCTGCCGGTCGAGCCCGGGCGCCCCGGCGACGGATCGGGTGGCGGATCGGGCGGCGACGGTCAGAGCCAGCGCGGCATCGTCCGCGGCACCATCGCCTCCCTCTCCGGGAGCACCTGGACGATCGACAACCAGCACGGGACGACCATCACCGTCCGCATCACCTCCTCGACCGCATTCGGGACGCCGGGCAGCACCGAGCGGGCGGCCGACTTCGCGACCGGCGACGAGGTCATCGTGGTCGGAACGCGCAGCGGGGACACCGTCACGGCGACGCGCATCCTGAAACTCAGCGACTTCCCGCTGCGGCCGCCGTCGACGCCGGGACCGAGCACCCCCGGCAGCTAGCGCCGCGCAGCGCCGTGTCGTTCCGGTCCGTCCTCGTCCGCAGCGCCAGAATGACGAGGTGACAGAACACGAGCCCGCGGAGCCGGATGCGGCCCCGGCGCCTGCCCGTCGCCGCGTCTCGCGGCGCACTCTGATTGTCGGCGGCGCCGCTGCGGCGGTCGCGGTGGGGGTCGGCGTGCCCGCGGCATCGTTCGCCGGCGTCCTGCCCGGTCGCTCCACCCTCTACCGGCTGCTCGGACTCGACGGACCGGCGGGGACCGTGCCCGCTGTCGCGACCGGTCCGCTCGTCCAGGGCTCGTTCCGCTCCGCCGCCCGGCTCGGCGCCGCGTGCGGATGGGCCGTCAGCTATCCGCCCGGTCACGGGCCGGGGGACCGCCTCCCGGTCGCCATCGCCCTGCACGGCTACTCGAACAGCCACCGCACCGCGTTCGGCCCCCGCGCGCACGGTCTGGACGCCTTCCTCGCCCAGTACACCGCCCGCGGCGGCCGGCCGTACGCGATCGCGTCGGTCGACGGCGGCAACGGCTACTGGCATCCGCGTCGCTCCGGCGAGGACTCCGCGGCGATGCTGGTGGACGAGTTCCTCCCGCTCCTCGCCCGGCACGGCCTGGTCACGGGTCGGGTCGGTCTGCTCGGCTGGTCGATGGGCGGGTACGGCGCGCTCCGGCTGGCCGGCGAGCTCGGCGCCGGGCGGGTTGCGGCCGTCGCGGCGGCGAGCCCCGCGCTCTGGCACACGTTCGCGCAGAGCGCCAACGGGGCGTTCGACGACGCCGCCGACTTCGCACGCAACACTGTCTTCGGCCGCCAGGGCCGGCTGGACGGTGTCGCGGTCCGCGTCGACTGCGGGACGGGGGACGGGTTCTGCGCAAACGACCGGGACTACGTCAGCGGCTTCGCGACCGCGCCATCGGGCGGCTTCGAGGCGGGCGGCCACAACAACGCGTACTGGCTGCGGATGAACCCGCAGCACGTCGCGTTCGTGGGGCGAGCGCTCGCCGCCTGACGCGCCAGCGCGGTCGGCCGCGTCAGGACGCGGCGAACCGGGCGTGCACCTGGACGGCGATGGTCAGCTCCTCCGGCTTGAGCGAGAGGGTCGCGCCGCCGAGGTCCGCCGACGCCGCGCGCGCGAACATCGGCTGCGGCGGCTGGCCAGGGGAGGAGGTGTCGCCGAGCATCCCGGGGTCGCTGAGCGCCAGCGGCCGCACCGTGCTCAGGCCGAGGCTGGTGGCGTACACGGTCGCCTTCGCGACCGCGTTCTCGACCGCCCGCCGCCGCGCCTCCTGCGTGAGCGCCTGGCGTCTGGCCTCGGTGAGGCTCCAGGTGACGCCCTGCACGGTCACACCGTCCTGAAGGGAGACCACGCCCACCCAGTCGCTGAGCGCGCTGAGGTCGGAGAAGGTCGCGTCGATCCCGATCTGCGCGTGGTAGACCGGGTCCAGCCTGCGGCCGTCCTGGTTCCACGGCCGGTCGCCCCACACCCGCATCTGGTCGGAGGACCACTGCGTGACGGGGCCGTTCTGCGGCTCATGCAGGTCGCGCAGCTCCGCGACCAGCGAGGCGTGCCGTTGCGTGGCGAGGGCGAGCGTCTCCTGCCGGTCCGGTCCCTCGTACTCGACCTGCAGCCGAACGCTGCCGCGCTCCGCGGGGTGGCGCAGCTCGTACTCGCCCTGGACGGTGATGATCGTGTCGGCCATTCACCGATCGTGGCATAGAACACCGCCGACGGTTGTTGTATGCTTAGAAGCTCGCCCGAGCGGCGAGTATGTATCTGGACAACTCAACAGCGCGTGACAACGACCCGGCCACACGGCCGTCGCACGGGGATGATCGGTTTCGACATTGTCTGCGAGAGTGTGAGAAGCGGGTCGAGGATGCATGGTTATCTCGTTAACGATCCATGCGAAAAAATAAGTGCCAATAACAAGAGCACTGTCTCGGCCAAGGCCGACTTCGCCCTCGCGGCGTAAGTTCCCCTTCGCCATCTGAAGAGACCGTCAGACCGGGAATCGTTCTCTACCCGGATCCTGGCGTCAGCTAGAGAACTTGCTTCTGCGTTGAGCATCAGGGCGCAGAGGGACTTCCACTGATACTGGGCCCGTCGGAGCAGGTGCCAGCGACAAGCTCCGGGGCCGAGAAAGCGACTTCACTGGCTACGCCCGTAGAAGGCACATGACCACAGCAGTGGACGGGGGTTCGATTCCCCCCATCTCCACCATCGGTCGTCGTCACGCGCTGTTGAGATCCGCGTCATCAGGCCGATTCGGTCGCGTGCCCACACATTGCACACTTTATGGGCATTAGGTGATCTCGTTTGTTCTAACGGAGCTCATGTGATTACACGATCTATGGGCGCGGGGTCAGTTGAGTGCCCACTTGTCGGCAAGGCTGGCTCGGCGGGCGCCCTGGTTCTTCGAACAGGTTCGCGTACGCGTCGAGTGTCATCGCGGACGACTTGTGGCTGAGCATCCTTTGGAGTGCTTCGACTTAGCTCCGCACGGTCGACCGACGCCCGGCGCAGCTTGCCATCCTCGGCTTTCGATCCGCAGCGTGTCAACCCACAGCTGTCAATTGGTCGCCGTTCAAGCGCACGAGATAGCCGCCTGCGAAGAACCATGAGCCCGGGTTCGTGGCGGTCGAGCTCCACAGCTTCGTCCCCCTCTGCCGGTCGAATGCTGTGAGGTCGCCACTGGGTGGGATCGAGAACACGTAGGCGTTGTCGGCGCCGAAGAGAAGACCCGACCCGCTCGGCAGGTCCGGCAGCGGCTGAGGTGCTCCCGTCGACGCTGTGAAGGTACAGGTGCCGGTGCCGTCGTGGACGATCGTCAGGGTGTCGTTTCCGGGATCGACGAACACGGTGACGAGAGGAGAGGACCCGGCGACACGGTTCGTCAGACCGCATCGTGCCGTGGAGGCGGACCAGCGTTCCGTTCCCGAGGTGGAGTCCAGAATGGTCAGCTCTGAGGTGGATACGACGGCGATGAGGTCGGACGCGCCCGGATAGTTCACGTCGGTACCAGGGACACTGCTCGATGTGCTGACGGCCCAGACATCGGAGCCCGGTGGGAGCCGCCGAGTCCAGGTTTCCTGACCCGATCGGTCGAGACCAGCCAGTTCGGTGGGCTGTCCCGCGGTGTACTGGGAGATCACCGCTGGATGGGAGTCGGTCTGGATGAGCGCGATGGCGCTCGGGCCAGGGTCTAGCCGTCCGGTCTGCAGGTCGATGCGCGCGGACTCGTAGGGGCCCCCGTCGGGACCGGGCGCGGTCGACACGATGCTGACGGGGAAGAAGCCGGTGTCGCCCACCATCGGGTGGACCGAAGCCGACTTGCCAGGTATCTCGGTTGACCACCGAGGACTGAGTGCGTCGCGGGGGTCGACCCGGACGATCGACTTAGAAGTAGTCATGACGATATCGCCCGAATCACCTGGGACGGCCTGCGCGTTGAACAGGATGTCGCCCTTCTCGCCGGCGAAATCCGCCAGAGTCCGACCCGTGGCAAGGTCGATGACGTCGTGCGGTCCGCCTCCCAACGCCTCGTCGACGACGAGGATCCGTCCCGACGTCCCGAGAACCATGACGCCGACGTCGTACAGTGGCGCAGCGTGCCAGGTCCATTCGCGCGTCCAGAAGGCCGTGCCTTGTCGGGTGTCGACCAGGGACAGCGAGACGTGCTGCAGGTCATCGTTGCAATCCGGGTTGCCGTCGCCGACGACATGTGCCCCGAGCTGAACGAGAGCGAGGCCGTCGGCGATGTCGTAGACATGGTGCTGCTCGCAGGACCGTCCTGTGCCCGGGAGGTCCAGCGACCACGGCGCCGCTCCCAACTCGTTGACGTCATGCCGCTGGATCGGCGTGGTCTGGACGGCGATGCGGCGACTGGATGGCGTCGAAGTGGGCGCCGGGGTCGCGGTCGGCGTGGAGGTGACACTCGGTGTCGGAGCCGGCCCAGGCGCGGGCTCCTGCGGCCCGGAGTGTAGGGCGCCGCTGAGTGCGAGCGCGGCGGTTCCTCCAGCGAGCAGGACGGCCGCTCCGACGAGGCCGCCGACGAGAGCGAAACGTGTGCGGGAAGGGCGCGCAGGTGCAGTGGCGACGGTTTCGTGGAGGATGTCGCGGAGGATGGCGCTGCGCGCCGGGTCGAAGGCGGGGCCGGTGGCGGTCATTCTGCACCTCCTTCAAAGGCGGGGATCGGTTCTGAGACGAGCGCAAGGTCGCCGAGGCGGCGCTTGGCACGGGAGAGCCGGGACTTGACCGTCCCGACGGGGATGCCGAGGGTGCGTGCCGCATCTGCGAGCGGCAACTCCTCTAGTACGCAGAGCGTGATCACGTTCTGGTCGGCGCTGGACAGGCTGGCGAACGCGTCCCGGACGCGTCGGTCCCGTTCCCGGTTGTCGAGGTCGTCGGCGACGCCGTCTGCGTGATCAGGCTCGTGACCGGTTCCAGACATGCGCGCGAGCGCCACGCGATGACGGCGGCGACCGCGTTCGAGGTTGTGCACAGTGTTGTTCGCGGTGACCAGCAGCCAGGCGATGATCGAGCCGTCGACAAGGCGCACGGCGTCGCGGCGGCGCCAGGCCTCCAGGAACACCATGGCAGTGACGTCCTCAGCATCATGCGGCTGACGGACCAGTCGCAGCGCGTGACCGAACACACGGTCGCGATGCCTGTCGAATAGGGACGTGAACGCGTCGGGATCCCCGTCTCGCGCCCGGGACCAGGCGTCCGCCTCGTCCAACCCAACGTTGCTCATATCCCCTAGTGTCCGATCGGCCGGAAAGGTTCCATCATGCACCAGTCGCGTCCTGCCCAGCCCGTCTCCAGGCTCAGTTTTGGCTGGCGGCGCTCGGCAAGAGCCGAGGGCTCCACCGGCGAAAAGCGAGTCTGGAGACCTTTAGCGCTGCTGGCGCATCTGCCTCCGGTTGCGAGTTGTGCAGAGGCGACCAACGGCACATGATCACAAGGCTCTCGAAAAGCGCGGGATTCCGCGGATTGCCGGCTTCTCGGGCCAAGAGGGCCTCGGCGCGGGTTCGATTCCCCCATCTCCACCATCGGTCATCGTCACGCGCTGTTGAGGTCCGGTCATCTTCCGGTGCGCCTAATCGTGTATAGCCACGCCCCGCCCCGGTGACGTAGCTTTCGGCCACGCGAAGCGATTCCCGCGTCGCGAGAGGGAGCGGAGCCGTCATGAGTTTCTGGGATTTCCTGATCTGGTCGTTCTGGTTCTATCTGGTGATCGTGTGCATCACGATCTTCATCCGCGTCATCATCGACGTGTTCCGCGATCCCGAGCTGAACGGGTGGG
>NZ_JBQCGZ010000069.1:0-17985 GCF_051955155.1 Leifsonia sp. | reverse complement strand
GGCCGTGGTGAAGGTCTCGCTGCGCTTGGTCGGGATGGCCGTGTTGCGCTCGATGAGCTTGGTCATGATCCCGCCCTTGGTCTCGATGCCGAGGGACAGCGGGGTGACGTCGATGAGGAGGACGTCCTTGCGCTCGCCCTTGAGGACACCGGCCTGCAGGGCGGCGCCGACGGCGACGACCTCGTCCGGGTTCACGCCCTTGTTGGGCTCCTTGCCGGTCTCCTGCTTCACGAGCTCGGAGACGGCCGGCATACGGGTCGAGCCGCCGACGAGGACCACGTGCGCGATGTCGGACACCTTGATGCCGGCCTCGCGGATGACGTCCTGGAACGGCTTCTTGGTGCGGTCGAGGAGGTCGCTGGTCATCTGCTCGAACTGCGCGCGGCTGAGCGTCTCGTCGAGGTTGGCGGGGCCGTTCTCGGTGAGGGACAGGTACGGCAGCTGGATGCTGGTGCTCATCGAGGAGCTGAGCTCCTTCTTGGCCTGCTCTGCGGCCTCCTTGAGGCGCTGCAGGGCGATCTTGTCCTTCGAGACGTCGACACCGGTCGAGTCCTTGAAGCGCTTGATCAGCCAGTCGACGATGCGCTGGTCCCAGTCGTCGCCGCCGAGGCGGTTGTCACCGGCGGTGGCGCGCACCTGGATGGTCGAGAAGTCGTCGTCCTTGCCCACCTCGAGGAGGGAGACGTCGAAGGTTCCGCCGCCGAGGTCGAAGACGAGGATCAGCTCGTCCTCCTTGCCCTTGTCGAGGCCGTAGGCGAGCGCGGCCGCGGTCGGCTCGTTGATGATGCGGAGCACGTTGAGGCCCGCGATCTCACCGGCCTCCTTGGTGGCCTGGCGCTCGGCGTCGTTGAAGTACGCCGGGACGGTGATTTCGGCGTCGGTGACAGTGTCGCCGAGGTACTGCTCCGCGTCCCGCTTCAGCTTCTGCAGGATGCGCGCGGAGATCTCCTGCGCGGTGTACTTCTTGCCGTCGATCTCCTGGGTCTTCCAGTCGGTGCCCATGTGGCGCTTGACCGAGGCGATGGTGCGGTCGACGTTGGTGACGGCCTGGCGCTTGGCGGTCTCGCCGACGAGCACCTCGCCGTCCTTGGTGAAGGCGACGACCGACGGGGTCGTGCGGAAGCCCTCCGCGTTCGCGATGACCGTGGGCTCGCCGCCCTCGAGCACCGACACGACGGAGTTGGTGGTTCCGAGGTCGATTCCTACTGCACGGGACATGTGTAGTTTCTCTCCTTTGTTGCTGGCTGTCTGGCCTGATGAAAGTCGGGGGTCAAGAGTTGAGTCTCGACGGCTCAAGCGTCGCACCCGGGTGGGGATGCTGTCAAGCCGCTCGTCTCAAAACTTGAGTACATCTGGCTCAACTTTGTGAGTACACTCGCTATTCCCGCATTTGCGAGATTGTTCTAGTTGTATTAGAACTATGACGTGCTCATCCGTGTCGACTCCGCCAGCGAGACCCCGCTCTTCGCGCAGATCGCCGCGGGCGTGCGCGCGGACGCGGCCGCGGGCCGGATCCGTCCTGGCGACCGCCTGCCGCCGGCCCGAGAGGTGGCCGCCGGCATCGGGATCAACACGCACACCGTGCTGCGCGCCTACCAGGAGCTGCGCGACGAGGGGCTGATCGAGCTGCGCCGCGGCCGAGGAGCCATCCTCACCGACGGTGCGCTGACACTGGTCGCCGTGCACCGCGACATCCTCGAGCTCACCGTCAAGGCCAGGGATGCCGGGCTCACGCCCGAGACGCTCGCCGCCCTCGTGAAGGAGATCGCCCATGGCCGCTCGTGACGCCGCCGTCCCCCGCTTCCTGCTGGTCTGCCTCGGCGTGCCCGCCGTGCTCGTGGTCGCCGCGCTCGCCATCCAGCTCGTCCTGCTGCCGTCGCTCCCCGACCCGGTGGCGACGCACTGGGGACCCTCCGGGGCGGCGGACCGGTTCGGCCCGGCCTGGACGACCCCGCTGATCACCGTGCTGGTCGGCCTCGGCGTCCCTGCCCTGATCGCGTTGACGACGCTCCCCGGGATGCGGCGCGGCGGACGCGGCCCGAGCTACCGGCTGCTCGGCGCGTTCGCACCGGCCGTGACGACGGTGGTCATCGTGCTCGGCACCGGCGCCCTGCTCCAGCAGGCCGGTCTGGCGGACGCCCACGACGCCCCCGCGATCTGGGCCCCGCTCGTCGCGGCCTTCGCGTGCGCCATCCCGGTCGGGGTCGCCTGTTGGTACCTGCAGCCCGCCGTCGCCGCTCCGGCCGCCGCCACCGGGGGCGCGGCCAGGCCGCTGCCGCTGGCGGGCACCGAGCGGGCCGTGTGGCTCGGCGAGACGAGCATCCAGCCCGTCGGAGGCGTGCTGATCGGAGCGGCGGTCCTGATCGTCGTCGTCGCGGCCGTGGCCACCTGGCTTTTCGGCGACCAGCCGGGCGCGGCGTGGGCGCTGACCGCAGTCGCGCTGCTGCTGCTGGTGCTCGCCGCCTGCACGCTCGTCTTCCGGGTCCGCGTCGACGCCTCCGGGCTCACGGTCGCCTCGATCGCCGGCTTCCCGCGGTTCCGGGTGCCCCTGCAGCAGATCGCATCGGCCAGGGCGACCACCGTCGAGCCGATGGGCGACTTCGGCGGCTGGGGCATCCGCAGCGGTCTCGACGGCCGCTTCGGCGTCGTGCTGCGCCGCGGTCCCGCGCTCGAGGTGGAACGGACGAACGGCCGCCGCTTCGTGGTCACCGTCGCCGGCGCCGACACCGCCGCCGCCCTCCTGCAGGCCCTCGTCGAGCGCGCCCGGACCGCCGCCGACCGCTGACGACTGCGGCGCCCCGTCACGAGTGCGCCTGCGCGCGCGGGCGCAGACGCGACGGGACGGCGCACACGGGCGCTAGGGCTGGAGGAGGGTCGCGGTCCAGCCGGAGGCGGTGCGGTCGTAGCGGAGCCGGCGGTGCAGCCGGTCGGGGCTGCCGTGCCAGAACTCGATCGCGGAGGGCCGCAGCACGAACGCGTGCCAGTCGTCCGGCCGCGGCACCGGCCGGCCGGAGGCGACGGCACGCGCGGCAGCGGTGCGGAGCCGGTCGATGTCGTCCAGGGGCGCGCTCTGGGCGGAGACCGCCGTCGTCGCCCTGGCGCCCGGCGGCCGGGCGGCGAAGAGCTCGTCGGACGCGGCGTCTGCGAGCACCTCGACCGCGCCGTCCAGCCGCAGCTGGAGCAGCAGCTCCCGCCAGTAGAGGGTGACGCTCGCGCGCGGGTTCGCCGCCAGCTCCCGGCCCTTACGGCTGGATGCGGACGTCCCGAACACGACTCCCTCGGCGGTCACCTCCTTGAGCGAGACAGTCCGCGAGGACGGGATGCCGTCCGGCGTCGCGGTCGCGAGGACCGCGGAGAGCGGCTCGCGCACCTCGCGCTCGCGCGCCAGCCGGAGCCAGTCGGCCAGGAGCCCGCCGGGCTCGCCGGGCGGCGTCTCGAACTCGGGCAACGCCAGCGACGCGTCGCCGGTCAGCGTGTCGGCCATCCCGCAACGCTACTCCGCCCTGCCGAGACTGCCCCCCGTTCGGAACGTCTGCCCCCGCGCGGGGGCGCACTCGTACGCGGGGAACCGCAGTCGGTCAGCCGAAGCCGACGCCCTCGACGGAGGAGGACTCCGGGTCGGGGAGGCGGCGCATCCGCAGGGCGTTGCCCGCGCCGAGCAGCCCGGCGATCAGCGGGACGAGCAGCGCGACCTGGAGCGCGATCGGCCGTGCCTCGGTGTTGATGCGGACGACCTCCTCCTGCACCGCGGGCGTCTCGCCGGCGAGCTGCTGCTGGAGCTGCGTGTTCGAGAGCACCTGCGCATCCTCTTCGAGGACCGTCGCGACCTGCTGCTTGTCGGCGGCCGGCAGCACGGTGCTCGCCTGGGCCATCGAGGTGAACGTGAACGCCAGCGTCGCCAGCATGATCGCGCCGGCGAACGCGAGACCGAACGAGAGGCCGAACGAGCCGGCCGCGGAGTTGACCCCGGCGGCCTCGCTGACGCGCTCGTCGCTGATCGGCGAGAGCGTGTAGTTGTTCAGCTGCGACACGAGCAGGCCGAGACCGCTTCCGGCGATGATCAGCGGGATGGTCAGGTACCAGCCGCTGGTGGCGATCGGCACGAGCGGCAGGATGATCGCGATGCCGAGGACCGCGAGCAGGAAGCCCCACAGGATCAGGTCGGCGGGCCTGCGCTTCATCGCCCGGCCGGCCAGCAGGGCGACGACGAACATGCTGAGCGACAGCGGCGCGATCGAGAGGCCGGCCTGCAGGGCGTTGTACTCCAGCACCATCTGCAGGTAGATCGGCAGCGCGATCATCGTGCCGCCGAGCGCGACCTGCTGCAGCAGCTGCCCGCTGACCCCGGTCCGGAACAGCTTCGAGCGGAACAGGTCGGGGTCGATCAGCGTCGGGCGCTCCCTGCGCTTGCGCGCACGCAGCCAGAACACCAGCGCGAGCAGCCCGGCGACGCCGACGGCGATGAGGAGCAGGACGTACTCCCCGCCCTCCTGCCAGACCAGGATGCCGGTGACGATGCCGCCCATCCCGATCACCGAGAAGAACGCACCGACCAGGTCGATCGACCGCGAGCCGGTGTACGGGACGTCCTTCACCAGGCCGGTCCCGGCCAGCACGATCGCGATGATGACGGCCTCGCCGAGGAAGCCGACGCGCCAGGAGAGGAAGGTGGTCACGACGCCGCCGATCAGCGGGCCGACCGCGGCCGCGATCGCGGCCGACGCCCCGACCAGCGCGTACACGCGCTTCTGCTGCGCGCCCTCGAAGTTGCCGTGGATGAGCGACTGCATCGCCGGCAGCAGCAGCGAGGCGCCGATCCCGCCGATGACCGCCCAGAAGATGATGATGGCGATGAGGTTCTGCGCGAGCGTCATCGCGACGGCGCCCACCGCGTAGCCGAGCAGGCCGAGGATGTAGGCGAGCTTGCGGCCGATCAGGTCACCGGTCTTGCCGCCGATCAGGATGAACGCCGCCGAGACCAGCGCCTCCAGCGCGATCGCGCTCTGCACACCGCTCACGGTCGTGTGCAGGTCCCGCACCACCGCCGAGATCGAGACGTTCATCAGGGAGGTGTCGACGACAAGCACGAACATCGCCATCGCCAGCAGGATGGCGAGCCGGATGTTGAAGGGCGCAGGCGCGCCGCCGCCGCTCATGCGCACAGACAAGCACATCCCGCCCCGTTTGGCGCTGGCCGGATTCACACCGGCCGCACAACACCCCTCGCTAGCGTTGAGGACATGGAACCGGACCCCGCCCCACTCCTGTCGACCCGGGCGATCGAGGCGCTCCAGCGCATCGACCCGGCAACCCTGAGCGAGGTGCAGGCGTTCCGCGACGACTTCGCGCGGTTCATCATGCCGTACAAGTTCGGCATCGACGAGGTCTCGACCAAGGTGTCCATCCTGCGCGAGGAGTTCGCCGAGCTGCACGACTACAACCCGATCGAGCACATCGCCAGCCGGCTGAAGTCGGCGGAGAGCATCGAGCAGAAGGTCATCCGCAAGAACTGCGAGCCGTCGTTCGAGGCCATCAAGGATGCGATCACCGACATCGCCGGCGTGCGCATCATCTGCTCGTTCGTCTCCGACGTCTACCGGGTGTTCCAGCTGCTGACCGCGCAGGAGGACATCAACGTGCTGCGCGTGAAGGACTACATCGCGCACCCGAAGCCCAACGGCTACAAGAGCCTGCACGTGATCGTGGAGGTCCCGGTGTTCCTGAGCGACGGCCCCGTCCGGGTGCCCGTCGAGGTGCAGCTGCGCACGGTCGCGATGGACTTCTGGGCGAGCCTGGAGCACAAGATCTACTACAAGTACGAGGGCGAGGTGCCGGCGGAGATCCTGCGCGATCTGACCGCCGCCGCGGGGACGGCCGCGCAGCTGGACGTGAAGATGGAGGACATCCACCGGCAGGTCCGCGGGGACGGCGGAGCGCAGTACGCGCTTCCGATCTCGGTCTAGTCCCGCACGTGCTCCCGTAGCCACGCCGTCACCGGCTCGCTCGCGCGCAGGAAGCCGGCGACGTGCTCGGCTGCCTCGGGCGTCGTGAACCAGTCCGGGATGCCCCAGTCCTCCCAGGTCACGAGCCCTTTGAACCGCAGCAGCTCGATGCGCGGGTGGTCGGCGTCGAAGCCGCGCGGGGTCGTCTTCAGAGCGTCGGATACCTCGATGCCGTGGCCGGCGTCGGCGACCGCCTCCAGCGCGTCCTCCAGCGCGGCGCCGCTGACCGGCGCATCCACCGCCCTGCGGTAGCGGACGAGCTGGTCCCGGTCGAAGACGTAGACGCCGGCGCCCGCCGCCAGTCCCTCCGCGGAGACCTGGACGTAGCCGCCGCGCTCGAACGTCATCCCGGCGTGCAGCTTGTACGGCGACTTGTCGGGGGAGAACCGGACGTCGCGGTACGGCCGGAACAGCTTCCCCGCGCCGAACTCGTCCTCGAGCAGCGCGGCCAGCGCGTGCATGGGCGCGACGACGCGCTCCTGGTACCGCTCGCGGTTCGCCAGCCAGAAGCCGCGGTCGTTGTTCAGCGTGAGCTCGCGGTAGAACGCGACCGCATCCTCGTCGAAGCCCGTGAACGTCATGCTCCCGATGCTACGGCCCGCTGACCTCGACCTCGCAGCTGTAGCGCGGGCCGACGACGCCGCCGTCCTCGAACCACGCGGACTTCAGCTCGTAGCGGCGCGGGACGTTGTCCTCGCGCGGCGCCTGCGCGAGTGCGTCCGCCCACGCCTGCTCGAATCCCTTCGGCGACGTCCCGGTGACCTTCATGGCATCCTCCTCCCGCCGCTCCCCAGGAGCGGGCACGGCCGCACGATACGCTTCCGCGCTCGCGCGCGGCAATGGGCCGCGCATCCCGCCGCGCCTGGGCACGCATCCCGCCGCGCCAGCGTCCCGCGTTCACCGCGCGTTCCCCGCACGGTCCTACGCTGTCCCCATGACCACCGAACGACCGGCGGGCGGCGACGGCGACGCCCTCGTGACCGCGGCCAGCCCGCTCTTCGCCGACAGCAGCACGGACCGGCGCATCCCGCGCGGCTGGGTGGTCTCGTGGGCGCTCTGGGACTGGGGCGGCGCGGCGTTCAACGCCGTGATCACGACCTTCGTCTTCACCGTGTACCTCACCGGCAGCCTGTTCGTGGAGCCCGCGCTCGTCGCCGCCAGGGACGCCGAGACCGATCCGCACGGGCCGGCGCACGCCGCGGTCACCGCCGCCGAGGCGCCGCTGTCGAGCGGGCTCGGCTGGGGCCTGGCCATCGCCGGCATCGTCGTGGCGATCCTTGCGCCGGTGCTCGGCCAGCGCACGGACGGCTCGGGCCGGCGCAAGCTCTGGCTGGGCATCAACACGGGCGCCGTCGTGATCGCCACCGCGCTCATGTTCTTCGTCTCCGGGTCGCCCGGGTACTTCCTCTTCGGCGTGATCCTCGTGGCGATCGGCACCGTGTTCTACGAGATCGCGACCGTGAACTACAACGCGATGCTGGTGCAGGTGTCGACGCCGACCACCGTCGGGCGGGTGAGCGGCTTCGGCTGGGGCGCCGGCTACCTCGGCGGCATCGTCCTGCTGCTGATCGTCTACTTCGGTCTCGTCACCGATAACGCCGACGGCACCGGCGGGCTGCTGCACGTGACGCAGGCGGCGGGGCTGAACATCCGCATCATCGCCCTGATCGCGGCGGTGTGGACGCTGGTGTTCTCGCTCCCGGTGCTGCTGGTCGTGCCGGAGATCTCCCGCAATGCGCGGACGCCCCGGGTGGGCTTCTTCGCGTCCTACGGCGTGCTGGTGCGCGACATCGGCCGGCTGTGGAAGGAGAGCAGGAACACGGTGCTGTTCCTGCTCGCGTCCGCGCTGTTCCGGGACGGGCTGGTCGGCGTGTTCACGTTCGGCGGCATCCTCGCGCAGGGGACGTTCGGGTTCTCGAGCGGGCAGGTGATCATCTTCGCGATCGCGGCGAACGTGGTCGCGGGCGTCAGCACGCTGCTCTCCGGACGGCTGGACGACCGGTTCGGGGCGAAGCCGGTGATCGTGACCTCGCTGATCGGCCTCGTCGTGGCCGGGCTCGCGGTGTTCTTCCTGCACGACGTCGGCGCGACGGCGTTCTGGATCTTCGGCCTCGTCCTGTGCCTGTTCGTCGGCCCCGCGCAGTCGGCGAGCCGGACGTTCCTGATGCGGGTGACCCCCGCCGGGCGCGAGGGCGAGGTGTTCGGCCTCTACGCGACGACCGGACGCGCGGTGTCGTTCCTCGCGCCGCTGCTGTTCGCGACGTTCGTCGCCGTGGGCGGCGCGCAGTTCTGGGGCATCCTCGGCATCGTCCTCGTCCTCCTCGCCGGCCTCCTGCTCCTCCTCCCCGTCCGCTCCCCCCGCTGACCGCCGAGTACGCGGATTCTCTGCGTACTCGGCCGTTTTCGTGCGATTTTCTGCGTACTCGGGGGTCAGGGGCGGGGCCAGGAGCGGACGAAGCGGTCGAAGAGGGTGGCGAAGGTCTGCGCCTCCTCCGGGGTGAAGCCGGCGAGGGCGGCCTCGACGGCGGAGCGGCGGTGCGACTGCACCTCGCCGAGCTGGGAGCGGCCGGCGGCGGTGAGCTGGATGAGCGCGCGGCGGGCGTCCGACGGGTCGGGGACGCGGCGCACGAGCCCGCGCTCGACGCCTTCCTGCACGAGCCGGCTGGCCCGCGGCTGGTCGACGCCGATGGCCTGGGCGAGCGAGCTGACGGACAGCGGACGGTCGTCGGCCTCCGCGGCCGCGAGCGCCTCCAGCATCCGGAACCGCGCGAACCGGCCGAGCGAGCCGTCCCGTCCGCGGCGCCCGGGGCCGGGGCGGGCGGAGTCGCCGAAGGGGCCGTGCTCGCTGCCGTCGCTGCGGTCGTGCCCGCCGCCGTCGCCGTGGGCGTCCCGCCCGCCACGCTCGCCGTGCGGACCCGCCTCGCCGTGCTCGCCGTGCGCGCCGTGGTCGCCGTGCTGGTGCGGGTAGGGGCCCCTGCCGCCCCACGGGCCGCCGTGGCCGTCCGGTCCCGGCCAGCCGTGGCCGCCGCCCCACGCCGGTGGACGGCGACGGGACTGGTCGCGACGTACCGCGACGAGCGAGCGCTCGATCATCGCCACCACGTCCGCTGCGGGCGAACCGCCCTCTGCTTGACTCCGATCATCCATACATGTAACTATACATCTACTTGTAACAGTACATGGATTAGGAAGGAGTCACCCGATGACCACCATCGACGACTCGAACATCACAGCGCCGGGCTACTGGTTCGGCGAGATCGAGCACCGCCTGCGCTCCCGCATGCGCGACGAGCTCCGCGAGCTCGGCCTGCGCCGCGGCGGCTGGCGCGTGCTGCACCTGCTCTCGGAGGGACCCGCCTCTGCGGAGCAGCTCTCCGACCGCCTGCCGGCGGGCCGGCGCCACCACGACACCGGCCGCCGCGGCGGACGCGACGAGTGGATGCGCGGCCGGCGGCCCGAGTGGATGCGCGGCGACGGCCCCGGCCAGCACCCGCACGACCACCACGAGCACCACGAGCACCACGACCACGAGCGCTTCAGCCAGCACGACCACCACGCCTACCCCGGCCACCCGCACGAGCACCACGACCACACCCCCGAGGACGCGTTCGAGCGCGGCTTCGTCCGAGGGTTCGACCGCGGCGTCCGCTTCCACCGCCCCTTCGGTCCCGGCCCGTTCCCGCCCTTCGGGCGCCGCGGGCACCGTCGGCCCGGCATGGTCGACCGCGTCCTCGCCGACTTCGTCGAGCGCGGCTGGGTGTGGTTCGACGGCGACCGCGCGACGCTCACCGACGAGGGCCGCGCCGCGCATGACGCCGCCTTCGAGCGCGTGCAGCGGGTGCGGTCGACGCTCGCCGACGGCCTCAGCGAGCAGGACGTGGCGACCACGATGGCGACGCTGCAGGCGATGGCCCGCAACCTCGGCTGGACGCCGGAGCGCGACGCTGCCGAGCGCGACGCGGCGGACGCCACCGACGCCGCGGACGCGGCCGGCGCTGCGGGCACCGACGGTCCCACCCGGTGACCGGACGGCGGTGCGCCTCCCGTCGCCGGTCACCGCGCCGACGCCGGGAGCCGCTCCCGCCTAGGATGGAGCCATGACCCGAGGCCGCGAAGAGGTCGTGCTGCTCTCCGAGGAGGGCACCCCGATCGGCACGGCCGACAAGGCCACCGTCCACACCACGCAGACGCCGCTGCACCTCGCGTTCTCGTGCCACCTGTTCGACGGCGAGGGGCGCATCCTGGTCACCCGCCGCGCGCTCGGCAAGGCCACCTGGCCCGGCGTCTGGACGAACTCGTTCTGCGGGCACCCGGCCCCCGGCGAGTCGATCGAGGACGCCGTGCGCCGCCGCGCCGCCGACGAGCTCGGCGCCACGATCGACGACCTGATCGTCGTCCTCCCCGACTTCCGCTACCGAGCGGTGGACGCCGCCGGGATCGTCGAGTACGAGATCTGCCCGGTCTACACCGCGACGATCGCCGGCGAGCTCGCGCCGTCCGCGGCCGAGGTCGCCGAGTGGGAGTGGGTGGATCCGCGCGTCCTGCTGACCGCCGTCGAGGCGACGCCCTGGGCGTTCAGCCCGTGGCTCACGCTCCAGCTGCCCGCTCTGTACGCGGACGGGAGCGCCGAAGCTTCGGGTCAGCTGTGAGCCGGACTCATATTTTCCACCTGTGTAATTGACTGTGGATAACTTGGCCGGCGTATGCCGGATGGCGAATCCGTTCGTGGGCTAGCGATCATCCGGTGCGGGTCGCGTGGATGTGCTGCTCCAGCCACCAGGTGCGGCCCTCGTCGTCCGAGACCCAGCCGTCCCAGTCGAACGCGTCTCCCGTGATGTGCGAGAAGTTCCAGCGGATCGGGCGGCCGTCGGTCTGCGTGCCGTCCTGCCGGATCCCGTCCCGGTGATGCCCGGACGCGACGAGCGTGCAGAAGTCGCCGGCGACCGCGCCGAACCAGCTCACCCGCCACACCCCGAGAACCGGGTCGTAGACGCGGACCGTCGTGCCCTTCGCCTCGGCGGCGGACGGATCGCTCGGGCTCGGCGCGAGCAGCACGTCCTGCACGGCACGGCCGCCGAGCGTGTACGCGAAGATCCACTCGGTGGTGAACTCGCTCCACGCGCCGGACTCCTCGTCGAGGAACCGGCAGTCGGCGCGCCAGCTGCCGACGAGCTGGCCGAACAGCTGCATCCGCTGCGGCCGCGCGGACGTCGGACCCGGGGCGATCAGGGCCCGCGCGAACGCCGCGTCTGTGGTCTCGCTCATGGTGCCCTCCCCGTGTCGGGTCAGCTGCGCCGTGCCGTCAGCCGGCCGGTCGCCCCGCCTCGGTGACCGAGACGTCGGTGCGGTGGAAGTTGAGGTACGACCGCGAGGCCGTCGGGCCGCGCTGGCCCTGGTAGCGGGAGCTGTACTCCTGCGATCCGTACGGCTTCTCGGCCGCCGAGGAGAGCCGGAAGAAGCACATCTGGCCGATCTTCATGCCCGGCCAGAGTTTGATCGGCAGCGTCGCGACGTTGCTCAGCTCCAGCGTGACGTGCCCGGAGAAGCCGGGATCGATGAAGCCGGCGGTCGAGTGCGTGAGCAGCCCGAGACGGCCGAGCGACGACTTGCCCTCCAGGCGCGCCGCGACGTCGTCCGGCAGGCTCACCAGCTCGTAGGTGGAGCCGAGGACGAACTCGCCCGGGTGCAGGATGAACGGCTGGTCGGCGTCCACCTCCACGAACCGGGTCAGCTCCGGCTGATCCTCGGACGGGTCGATGAACGGGTACTTGTGGTTGTCGAACAGCCGGAAGAAGCGGTCGAGCCGCACATCCACGCTCGACGGCTGGACCATGGCGGGCTCGAACGGCTCGAGCGCGATGCGCCCGGCACCCAGCTCGGCCTTGATGTCACGATCGGAGAGAAGCACGCGCTCAGCCTACCGGGAGCCCCGCCGCCACCGCTTCCGGAGTTCTTCACGCGACGCGCCGGGACGGAGCGTGAAGAACTCCGGAACGGACGGCGTCAGTCGTCGACGGGAGGAGGGACGGGGCCGGCGTCGAGCAGGAAGTCGAGGATGTCGGCCGTTCGGGTGCGCAGCTCCTGCCCGTGCCCGAGCCGCCAGGGGGCGTCCACCGGCACCAGGCTGCGGTCGGCCACCGCGGCGCGCACGCTGAGCGGGGCGCGCGTGAGCGCGAAGAGCGCGACGCTGCCGGCGACCATCGGCTCGAGCGCAGGGACGGGGCCCAGGGAGTGGCAGCGCGCCTCGGTGCGCACGACGTCCACCAGCTCGGCGATCCCGCGCGGGCCGGAGCCGCGACGGCGCGCGGCCGCGACCTCCCGCAGCGTGGCCAGGGTCGCCTCGGCGTCGTCCGCACCCTCCTGATCCGGGTCGTCGCCGATCCCGACCGTGCGCGCCAGGCGGCCGAGGCGCGTGCCGGAGAGCCGGACCGCGAGCTGCGCGAGCAGGGAGCGGTCGGCGGGCGAGGGGCTCGTCGCGCGCGCGACGAGCCCCTCGATCCGTTCGGCGGTCAGCGCCCGCCAGTCGTTGCTGACCGCGGACTCGTCGACGTCCGGTCGCTGGCTCAGCGGGAGGTAGCGGGCGAAATCGGCCATGACGGTGCGGGATCCCGCCGGTCAGCGTCCGCCGGAGCGGCGCTTGTTGTAGACGTCGAACGCGACCGCGAGCAGCAGCACGAAGCCCTTGACCGCCTGCTGCCACTCGATGCCGATGCCCATGATCGACATGCCGTTGTTCAGCACGCCGATGATCAGACCACCGATGATCGCGCCGCCGATCGTTCCGACGCCGCCCTGCACTGCCGCGCCGCCGATGAACGCGGCCGAGATGGCCTCCAGCTCGAAGCCGTCGCCCGCCTTCGGGCCGGCCAGGTTGAGCCGCGCCGTGAAGACGAGGCCCGCCAGCGCCGCGAGGAAGCCCATGTTGACGAACAGCCAGAAGGTGACGTTCCTGGTCTTGATGCCCGACAGCTCCGCGGCGTGCAGGTTGCCGCCGATCGCGTACACGTGCCGGCCGAAGACCGAGCGGTTCATCACGATCCCGTAGATCAGCACGAGCACCGCGAGCACGATCAGGGTCACCGGGATGCCCTTGAACGTCGAGAGCGCGTAGGCGAACAGGGCGATGCCGACCGACACGAGCACCAGCTTGGTGACGAACCACGCCAGCGGCTCGACGTCCTGGTTGTAGCTCAGCCGGCCGCGGCGGACGCGCACCTGCTGCACGATCACGCCCACGATGGCCAGCACGCCGACGCCGAGCGACAGCGGGTCGAGGTTCATGTCGCCGAACAGGTTCGTCAGGAAGCCGTTGCCGAGCGCACGGTACTCGGCAGGGAACGAGCCGATGTTCGCGTTGCCGAGCACGACGAGGGCCAGGCCGCGGAAGATCAGCATGCCGGCGAGCGTCACGATGAACGCGGGTATGCCGACGTAGGCGATCCAGAACCCCTGCCAGGCGCCGACGGCGGCGCCGACGGCGAGCGAGAGGATGATGGACAGCCACCACGGCATCCCGAGGTTCACCGCGAACACGCCGGAGATCGCGCCGACGAACGCCGCGATCGAACCGACCGAGAGGTCGATGTGCCCCGCGACGATCACCATCACCATGCCGATGGCGAGGATGAGGATGTAGCCGTTCTGGACGATCAGATTGGAGACGTTCTGCGGCCGCAGCAGGATCCCGCCGGTCAGGAACTCGAACAGCACCACGACGACCAGCAGGGCCAGGAAGATACCGTTCTTGCCCAGATCGGTGATGACGTGCTGGATGCGGCGGGTGAACGCGTTGTCCGGCGGGTTGACCGCGGCTCCCGCTGCGGTGGTCTCGGCGGCGTCGTCGAGCTTGGTCATCGTTGCTTCTCCTGGGTCATGAGGGTGAGGACCGCCTCCGGGGTCGCCTCTTCGATGGGCAGTTCGCCCGTGATCAGGCCCTCCGACAGGGCGTAGACGCGGTCGGAGATGCCGAGCAGCTCCGGCAGCTCGGAGGAGATGACGATGATCCCCTTACCCTGCGCCGCGAGCTCGTTGATGATGTTGTAGATCTCGTACTTGGCGCCGACGTCGATCCCGCGCGTCGGCTCGTCGAGGATGAGCACGTCCGGGTCGGCGTAGATCCACTTCGACAGCACGACCTTCTGCTGGTTGCCGCCGGAGAGCTTCCCGACCTTCGCCAGCACCGTCGGGGACTTGATGTTCATGCTCGTCCGGTACTGGTTGGCGACGTCGAACTCGCGGTTGTCGTCCACCAGGCCGCCCGTCGACAGCTTGTCCAGGGAGGCGAGCGAGATGTTCCGCTTGATGTCCTCGATCAGGTTGAGGCCGTAGTGCTTCCTGTCCTCCGTCGCATAGGCGATGCCGTGCTTGATCGCGTCGGACACGGTCCGGATCTTGATCTCCTTGCCCGCCTTGTAGACCGTGCCGGAGATGCGCGTCCCGTACGAGCGCCCGAACAGGCTCATGGCGAACTCGGTCCGCCCGGCGCCCATCAGACCGGCGATGCCGACGATCTCGCCGCGGCGGACCGTGATGCTCACGTCGTCGACCACGACGCGCGTCGGGTCCTGCGGGTGGTGGGCGGTCCAGTTCTCGACCCGCAGGATCTCCTCGCCGATCTCGGGCGTGTGGTCGGGGTAGCGGTGCTCGAGGTCGCGGCCCACCATGTCCTTGATGATCCGGTTCTCGGTGACGTCGCCCTTCGAGATGGTCTCGATGGTCCGCCCGTCCCGGATCACGGTGACCGAGTCGGCCACCTTGCGGATCTCGTTGAGCTTGTGGCTGATGATGATCGAGGTGATCCCCTGCTCCTTGAGCTGGAGGATGAGCTCCAGCAGGTGCGCGGAGTCCTCGTCGTTCAGGGCGGCCGTCGGCTCGTCGAGGATGAGCAGCTTGACGCGCTTGGACAGGGCCTTCGCGATCTCGACGAGCTGCTGCTTGCCGACGCCGATGTCCAGGATCTTGGTGGTCGGGTTCTCCTTCAGGCCGACGCGCGCGAGCAGCTCGGCGGCCGCGGCGTTCGTCTTGTTCCAGTCGATGAGCCCGGCGAACCCCTTCACCTCGTTGCCGAGGAAGATGTTCTCGGCGATCGAGAGGTAGGGGCTGAGCGCCAGCTCCTGGTGGATGATGACGATGCCCTCGGCCTCGCTGTCGCGGATGGAGCCGAACTCCATCACGCGGTCCTCGAAGACGATGTCTCCGTCGTAGCTGCCGAAGGGGTAGACCCCGGACAGCACCTTCATGAGCGTCGACTTCCCCGCGCCGTTCTCCCCGCAGATGGCGTGCACCTCGCCGCGCGAGACGGCGATGGTCACGTCCTGCAGCGCTTTCACGCCGGGGAACGTCTTGGTGATGCCGCGCATCTCCAGAATGTTGGAGCTGGTCACTTCAGCTGCGCCTTTCTCCGGTGAAAGGCGGGCGGGGCGACCGGACGCCCCGCCCGCGGTCGGTCAACCCTTGATCTGCTTCTCGGTGTAGTAGCCGCCGTCGATCAGGACCGGCTGGATCTGGTCCTTCGTGACGATGACCGGCTCCAGCAGGTACGACGGGACGACCTTCTTGCCGTTGTCGTAGGTCTTGGTGTCGTTGACCTTCGGCTTGTCGCCGCCGAGCACGGCCTTCGCCATCGAGACGGCCTCCTTGGCCAGCTCGCGGGTGTCCTTGTAGATGGTCGCGTACTGCTCGCCGGACTCGATCGCCTTGACCGAGTCGAGCTCGGCGTCCTGACCGGTGATGATCGGGAACTTGTCGCCGACCGAGTAGCCCGCATCGGTCAGCGCGGAGATGATGCCGCGGGAGAGGCCGTCGTACGGGGAGAGCACCGCGTCGACCTTGGAGCCGTCGGAGTAGGTCTTGGTGAGGATGTCCTCCATGCGGCTCTGCGCGACCTCGCCGTCCCAGCGCAGCGTCGCGACGGTGTTGAAGTCGGTCTGCTTGCTCTTGACCACGAGTGTGCCGTCGTCGAGGTACGGCTTCAGCGTGTCCATCGCGCCCTTGTAGAAGAAGGTGGCGTTGTTGTCGTCGGGGCTGCCGGCGAAGACCTCGATGTTGAACGGGCCCTTGGGAGCGCTCGCCGCCTTCTTGCCGTCGAGGTCGGTCAGCTTCAGGCCGGCCAGGAGCGAGTTGGCCTGCTGCACGCCGACCTTGTAGTTGTCGAACGTCGCGTAGTAGTCGACGTTCTCCGAGTCGCGGATGAGGCGGTCGTAGGCGATCACCTTGATGTCGCTGTCCGCGGCCTCCTGCAGCACGTTGGTGAGGGTCGTGCCGTCGATGGAGGCGATGATCAGGGCCTTCGCGCCCTTGGTGATCATGTTCTCGATCTGCGAGACCTGCGTGGGGATGTCGTCCTCCGCGTATTGGAGGTCGACGGTGTAGCCGGCGTCCTCGAGCTGCTTCTTGACGTTGTTGCCGTCGGCGATCCAGCGCTCGGACGACTTGGTGGGCATGGCGACGCCGATGAGGCCGCCGTCTCCGCCGCCAGACGAACCGGACGACGACGAGCATGCCGCGAGCGACACGGCGAGGGCGCCGGCGGCCAGACCGGCTGTGATGAGGCGGGTGAGCTTGCGCACTGTGAATCCTTCTCCGTTGAATGCAGTGGTCGGCAGGAGGCCGTGTGAGCGATCATATGAGCGCTCACATGGGGACGATGTTCGTCCATCCAGCGGGCGTGTGTCAACCGTTTCGACCGAAAATGTGACCGGTCAAGCGGGCTCACCGCCGCCGAAAGGCAGGTTGTTGTCGCTTTCGCGCGCGAAAAGGGACATCAACGCACCACTCGGGGGCGGGGTCAGCGGGCGGGGGCGGGGGCGGTGGACCCGCGCACGATCAGCTCCGGCGCGGGGAACGGCGCCTCCAGCGGGGCCTGACCCTCGATCGCGGCGAGCAGGACGGCGATGGTCCGGCGGCCCACCTCGGCGAAGTCCTGGCGCACCGTCGTGAGCGGCGGCAGGTAGTAGGCGGCCTCCGGCACATCGTCGAAGCCGATCACGCTGACGTCCTCCGGCACGCGGACCCCGGCGTCGTAGAGCGCCCGGATCAGGCCGAGCGCCATGTGGTCGTTCCCGGCGAAGATCGCGGTGAACGAGCGCGCGCCGATCAGCTCCCGCCCGACGCGGTATCCGCGCTCCGCGGTCCAGTCGCCGAGCAGCGGCGGTCGCGTCTCCAGGTCGGCGGCGGACATCTCGCGCAGGTAGCCGGTCATCCTCGCCTCCGCCTCGATCCAGTCCTGGGGGCCTGCGAGGTGGATGATCTCGGTGTGGCCCAGGTCGATCAGGTGCCGGACGGCCCGCCTGGCGCCCTCGATCTGGTCGGCGCCGAGCGCTGTCGGGGCCGAGGTGGGCGAGGCCTGGAGCGTCAGGTGCGGGATGCGCAGGCTGGCGCTGTCGAGCACCCGGGAGACGCGGATCTGCGGCGCGATCACGACGATCCCCTCCACGCCCTGCTCGAGGAGGTGGCTGAGACCGGACCGGATCGACGACTCGTCGTGGCCGTCGATGTTCGCCGTGACCGTCAGGTAGCCGGCGGCGCGGGACGCGACCTCGATCGCCTGGATGCTGGACGCCGGCCCCCAGAGCAGGCTCTCCGCGGAGAGGATGCCGACCGTCCGGGTCCGGCTGGTCACCAGAGCACGTGCCGCGGAGCTGGGCCGGTAGTCCAGCTGCTCCATGACCGCCAGCACGCGTTCCTTGGTCTCCGCCCGGAGGCTCGGGTGATCGTGGAGCACGCGCGACACCGTCTGGTGGGAGACTCCCGCTGCTCGCGCGACGTCGTAGATGGTCGGCGCACGATCCGTCGGCGACGACTCGGACATCGGATCCCCTTCTGTGCTGACGGACGCTACCCTACGGGAATCGGGCGTGTGAGCGCTAACGCGACCGCGCTCCCGCCGCCAGCGCGCCATCGCTTCCGGGGTTCGTCCCGCTCCGACACGGCGTGTCGGGTGAGCAACTCCGGAAGCGATGGCGGCGGGGCGTCAGGCGACGGT